>DAIDKH010000052.1 GCA_027450145.1 Chthonomonadaceae bacterium
GGTGACCAGTAAGACTAGCCTGTATGCCTATTCCTAACGACTCTGGGTCACGCATTTCTCCCACGAGCATCGCGTCAGGGTCTTGTCGAAGAAACGAGCGCATGACACGGGGAAACGTCATTCGCTCGGTTACCTGTACCTGCAGAATATGGTCGGAAAACTCATATTCAACGGGATCCTCAACGGTGACAATATTTCGTTTTTCTCGATCGAGTATGTTCAGCGATGCGTAAAGCGTAGACGTTTTGCCACTGCCAGTGGGACCAGTGACCAGTACCATGCCGTAGGCAGATTTGACGGCATTTTCCCATTTCGTTCGCACGTCGTCTGGCATACCCAGCTTGGTAAGTTCTACCTTTGCGCCAACGGGGTCCAGAATGCGCAACACCATTTTCTCGCCATTGAGCCCCGGCAGTACCGATACGCGGGCGCTCAGTTTGCGGCTGCCGTATTCCATGTCTAGACGGCCGTCTTGTGCTTCCCGCCGCTCATCGATATGCATGCCCGCTGCCAGCTTGAGGCGTGCCATGATGTTTGGCACTACATCCATAGAGAGCTGCCCCACAGTGTGCATGACACCATCTATGCGGTAGCGGACAAGCATGCGGTTGCGTTCAGGCTGAAGGTGAACGTCTGATGCCGAGAGATCGAGTGCCTTACGAAGAAGGAAATCCGTTTCCGCAACCGCTTGAGTGAGTTCTCCACCCATCTCACGGGTTACACCGGCCTCTCGTATAATCAGTCGAAACGGCTGTGGACCACCTCTAGCCTGAGTCATATTAAGATCCTTTAGCGTTAGTGCTCTGTGTGTTGCTAATCGGGCAATTTGTAAGGTGCGCGATACCTAGGTGTAACAAGCGCGTTGGCCTCTTCGTCACCAATCACAGTGCCGTTGGTTGCATCCCAGTGAATTTTGCGGTCAACGGCCATTGAGATATGGGCGAGCCCCAGTGCAGTGTGCAGCGGTAGGTGGTTGGCAAACGAGCAGGAGCATTCGGCCCGCGACTTGATGGCATCCAGGAACTCACGCTCATGCCCAGGAGACTTTGGCGTCACCTCAGGATAATCGTCCGCCTCCACTTCACGACCGTCCGCATCCAGCACCTGGCGCATTCCGTAATCAGCCGTGAGAGTACCTTGAGTGCCGTGGAAAACGATGCACAATTTGCGGCCCCTACCAGGCGTACCAACGCCAAAGTGGAAACTGCTCGCCTGCATCATATGCCAAGTAATGACCTTGTCAGGGTACTCCCATATAACGTCCATGGTGTCCGGAACATCAGCCATGGAGGTGGTTGCAAACCTGCCACCTGCAGCAGAAACAGCTCGTGGTTCACCCGGTTCAAGCGCCCAAAATGGTAAATCCACAATATGAGGACCAAGCTCGTTCAGCCAGCTGTCTACATAGTCCTTGAAGTATCTGTGCATACCATCGCGGAACTTGCCCATGTTGAATGGTGATTCAGGTGCAGGACCTAACCACTTGTTCCAATCCAAGCCGGTAGGTGGAGCGGAGTCTGGTGGCTGTCCCAATCCCTCGCTGTTGTCATTCATGGTGCAAAACACGCGCGCTGCAACAATCTTACCTAATGCTCCAGATTTAACGATATCAACACACCTGCGGTAGTTTTCTGTGGCGTGTATCTGAGTGCCCACTTGCGTAACCCTGTTATATCTCTTGGCAAATTCTGCCATCTTGCGCCCCTCCAACGGAGTGCGGCACATCGGCTTTTCGCAGTAGACATCCTTGCCCGCAGCCATCGCTTCAAGCGCCATGATGCTGTGCCAATGCGGTGGTGTGGCTATGACCACTGCATCTATGTCATTGTTAGCAAGAAGATCTCTGTAGTCGGTGTACGTTTTGGCCTTGCCTCCGGTATCCGCAGCGGCTCGATCAAGATGCGAGGCATAGACGTCACAAACTGCACCTATCTCTACATCATCATGACGCGCAAACCAAGGCATAAGCGACTCACGCCCACGCCCGGCAACGCCAATAAAGCCTAATACGAGCTTGCTGGTGGCAGGTACCATTTCACAGAATTCTCCATTTCATTCGCTCACCAATTCGCAAATGACAAAGTAGCATTTAATTTGTTGCATGCAGCCATTCAGAAACTGAGCGTTTGTACCCGATTGTTCTACACTCCAGCCCTTAATTCCTGCGGGCAAGTAACGCGTGAATACGGAAGCTAGAGGTCATCGTCCAAATCAGACTTGTCGAGAATGTGATACGGCATGATGTCTTCGAACGCCCGCCTAAACTCCTCTTCCGGCGACAACTTAGGTTGCGGCGGCGGAGCAGGTTTACGCGGCGGCGGTTGGGGGGGTGGCGCCTTGGTAAGTTCATTCAACAGCTCGGCAGGCATTAGGTCCGCTATGCTGGCACCCATTCGAGTGGATTGCTGTTCTCCGCGCTCCTGCAGCCGGTGTCTATGAAGGTGCTTGAATCTACGTAGATCCTCAGTAATTGCAGCCTGGTGGGCCTTGCTATACAACTGCCACCGTGCCCAATCTTTGCCAGGCAGCTGAAGGTCGGCTTGGGGAACATAAAACAACCCCATAGAGTGAATGACATAAGTATCGCCGCTGCCCATGAGATCTCCCACCCACTCGCCAGACCTCACTTCATATCGGGAACTGGTACAGGGGTAAACTGCGGCATAAATACCAAGGGTTGCAATGACAAGTGCTGGTCGATGACTTTTATCGCTGAATTGCTGTCCAATATTGCTGCGAGCTGTGTCACACCAGTAAAATCGGCCTACAACGATATCGCGGTTGTTCACGGCCAATCTCCGTTAGCTATCTTCATTAAGTTCGCTAAAGAGAGCCTGGAGCCTGTCTGAAAGATGCTGCTCGAGACCATAGAATGCAAGCTCAAATGCCATTAGCCACAATGTGATGAGTGCGTCATCGGTAGGACGGTCCAATACGCGTACGAAGAAGTCCTTGAGTATCTCTTCGTACGTCGTCTTACTCTCGTTTAGCTCAAACCGCTTATGTTGCACCGGGCTTAGCGCGTTCTCCTGAAAGGAGTCGAGAAAGTCTCGCACGTTTGCCGGTGTAGCCTTTTCCAGGTTAGGACCAAACTCCTTATATACTCGATCGCGAAATTCGGCGAGTTTTGGGCTGCCCGGCTCATCGTTGCGGTCGCTCATGGATTTCGTTGCTCTCCCAGAAAATCAAACTGCAGTCTGCAGCGTTCGCCAAACAGAAAGGCAACCGACCACAGCATATTAACGCAAGTACAATTCTATACATTATACGCCCTGCAGAACGCCCTTTCCTTCAAAACGAAAGTTACCTTACAAGAGATTTAGCGAATGGAATGCACGGTAGACCCCTTGTCCGAAATTTTCAGAAGTATTACATGCATTAGTCATAAAAAAACCCTGAGATTGAAGATTGCGTTTACCGGATAATTAGATCAGCACGCCTGGTAATGCGTCTCATCTTTCTGTAGGGGTAGACATGGAAAGTATCACTTCTAACTATCAAACGTCGTACGGGGATATTCGTCTAGCCGCACTTGACCTGGACTGCCTGCCCGCATGGAATAGCGCAATTATTGCGTTGGGCGGGCAAGTGGAGACTGTAGGCCGTCCAGAGTATTTGGCCGCATGCGAGGCCGGTGGTTGGGGACGGGCGGAGGCCCTGATTGTCGCTGGTGATGAATCCCTGTTCTATATTTCTACCCTTCGCGGTGCTCGGTCGATGCACGGGCAGCTGGTTTCAGGCTTTCACGCGCCTGTCATGGTAAATGGCGATACAGACTTTCTCGTAGCCTCAATGCAGGTTGTAGAGGCGTACTGGCAGCAACAAAATGTTGCAGGCACAGTTCTTGCGGTGGGCGATGTCATAGATCCCACCGTGCTTGGCATTAAATGGAGTCTGCAGAGTGCCGAAGGATCCACATTAGTACGTGTTAACGAAATAGCTGCAATGCCCACACTGAAAGATTACTACGTTCAAAGTCCGCCAAATCTTGCGCGTTCAATGGACGTATTTGTCGAGATGGCACGCGAGCACGGCGGAGCTGGTTACGAAGCACTGCTAACGGATGATTATGCAGGAGCGTTGCTTTGGGAAATGGGTGACTTGCTAACGCTCTATACGTGTCGGGATGGTTCAAGCGACGCACCCTGCCAGGCTGCTGCTGCACTCTGGAGTAGGAGCACGGTGCATGTGATGCTGGCAAATTCGGAGGCGAGTCCGCTTGCTAATCAGGCAGTCATCGCTGATGTGGCGCGAGCGGCGGCGAAACGGGGGGTAGAAATGATCCTGCCTTCGTTTGCACCGCCCATGTGTCCCGCGCCCCATAATGTTGCTGTGCCTTGTGGTAGGCCGGGAGGGCAATTTCTGGCCACCTGGAAGGCGGCCAGAAGAAACACCTCAGTTCCCGAGCCTGCACGGGCACTCTCTGGGTTATTTGCTACTTTCGTTGGTTAGCGGCAACGGTGCTGGTTGCGGAGTAGTTGTTGGCCCGCTCATATGAGGCAGCCCGTTATGCCAGTGTACAGGATCCATACGTAAAGTTCTGCCTAGGGGATTTGAGCCGTAATGAGGTTCGGCCTGATCATTCCATCCGTGGTAAAACATCCACATGCTGCCGTTGGGTAGTGTGAGCACACATTGATGCCCCGGTCCATAGACGGCGCCAGGCACTGACTGAAGTAGCGGCTTTGGTCCACGGGTGTACGGGCCAAGCAGGTGTGATGATACCGCGTACTCTACCATATAACTGGCATCCTGCTTAGTATCGGACTCGTATGTTCCGCCAGAGAAAAACAGAACATAGTGACCATCACGGTGAATGAGGGTTGGCGCCTCTGTTACGCCTCTTTCCTGTGGCAGAATTGGTCGTAGTAGAACAACCGGCTCTGTGATTGTGCGCGATAGAGTGGGATCGAGTTCCTGAATGGCAATTGACCTCGGGTTTTCCTCGCTATATACCAACCACGCATGACCCTCATGATCTATAAACATGTCAGCATCAATGGCGCCGCCGTTGGCACTGCTGCCCTTAACCAGGATAGCATGATGCGTGAACGGCCCCATGGGATTATCGCCTACGGCGATGGCGATATCATGACGCCCTGTGACTGGGTCTTTAGCGGAATAAATCAGGTAGAGCCGTCCCTTGTACAGGTCTATTTCTGGCGCCCAATAATCGGAGTTCGACCAAGGCGGCTTAAAGGCCACCTGATGATGCCCCCAGTGAACGAGATCCTGTGACTCGATCACCTGTATGCCACCGTAGCCAGCGGTTTCTGTTGCGTAAGCGTAATAACGGTTGCCATAGTGCAATACAAACGGATCAGGAAAATCGTGGGGCCAAACGGGGTTTGTATAGGTCTCCATCTTTGGTGCCTTCACTCCTGGTGTGGCTGCTCCAGAAACGCGGGTTGCTGTAAGCATGCTGCAACATAATAGTGCGATTGCTGCGCAACGGGCATAGTGCCAGTCCATGCGCGCACTGTTCAGGGCATTAAACCTTCCTGACATCGTAGTTAGGGGCATCTTTAGGTACACTCCATGGTTTTTTTGAAAGCTGAAGACCCGTTCGTCACGAAAGTTCCTCAGCCTGACGAGACTGTACCGATGCGGGCAGCCGACTTATCTGTTGCTGGACGCACGCACCTTCAGACTCATTGGTATCCGCTCGTTGTACAGAGCACCGTGCTCCGTACTGCTCTGGGCTTCATTTATCCTTTCAAGTAGCACGTCTATGGCGCGCATGCATATCTCCCTGGTAGGGAAGTGTACGCTGGTTAAGGGGAGCTCCAGCTCTGCGCTCATCGGCAGGTCATCAAAACCTACCACTGCCATCTCCTGCGGAACGTTTACTCCCTTACGCCGCAGCCCGGAAAGTACTCCAACCGCGATCATGTCGTTCATACAGAATAGGCCGTCGGGCCGATCGGGCTCTTCCGCAAGTCGTTCTGCGCGCTCGCGAGAAAGATGCACATCGTAGCTTGGTCCATTGAAGCTATACACCAATTCCGGCAGCTTATGCTCTGCAACCCACTGTTTGTAGGTAACGTATCTCTCGTCACCTGCTCTGTGCAAACCAATATCAGGAGCAAAATAGCCTATCCGTTTGCAGCCAACATCCCTTAGGTGGTCAAGCGCCATCCTAACACCACCGGGAGCGTCGGCCGCGAAGCTGTCCCGATACTCTAGCGGGTAGCCCATTAGCACGGTGGTGGACATGTCGCCCCAGCGCAGTCGCTCCCGTATTTCGGTGTTGGTCTCACTCCATACGAGCATTCCATCAATTTGACGCGATATGAGCGCCTCCAAGAGATGCAGATCCTCGGGCTGGTCGGAACGCCGCATTACGAGGATGACGTCAAAGCCACGACGTTCAAGCTCCTCACTGCAAACCGATACCATGCGCGCAAAGAACAGGTTCTCTAGTCCGCCAACCAACAACCCTATGACTCTGCTTTTGCGCGTGCGAAGCTGCTGGGCAATCCTGTTGGGGACATATCCCAGTTTTTGTGCAGTGTCGAGTATGCGTTGCCTTGTAGCAGGCGATACTCTGGTGCTACCGCGCGCACCGTTAAGCACACAGGAAGCGGTGCCGAAGTGAACGTTGGCTGTTTCCGCTACATCACGAAGAGTAACTTTCATGGACGTTCACTCCTTGAATTATGACCGAACGATTGGTATCGATTCATTTTAATCCTCTTAGGCATGTTTGTCAATAGTTTACGGCGTGATTTAACATCTTTTAGACCCATGAATAAACGTGGGAGTTAATATCAGTAAATATACCGCATGCATACTTCTGTCGGCATGTAGACGATGAAATGAACGAACGGTTATTCAATAATTGGTCATTGGTGGGATGTTGACACATGTCCGGTAATAAAACCGCAGTCAGTTGCGCAATAATCTTGCCAGCATGGGCGTTAACGAGGTGATATTATGCGAACAGTTACGGTCGTGGTGGCTGCAATAATCGTTGTACTCAGCGGGATGATTTTCACTCAGCGCAAAGCCGGCGCCGAACACTTTGGGGTTTTGGTGACAGTGGCAGGCGACGGCAATGCCGTTTCGGCAACAATGGATACGAGCCCGCCACCGCAAGGCTACAACCCCAGACCGGTCATTGAAGTACAATCTGGAGACCCTGTTGTAGTGAAATGGCACCTTATTAATCAATATCCGCATGGAGGTATTCCTCACGTTGGTGTCCACTTCTTTGTTGTGCGTGAAAAGGAAGTAGGCCAGCAAACCGTTCCGTCACTAACAGGACAGGGCGTAGTGATAGATGATAGCTTCATGATGGATTTTGCCAAGCACGCAGAGGCAAAGGGGACGGTAAAGTTTCATGCGGGTGCCCCGGGCGTTTATTTGGTGCGGTTACAGAGTGAAAACACTTCGCAGGAGTTTGGTCATGAACACTTTGGCGCAGTGGACCTTAAGGTAACCGACTGAGTTAACCGACCATGCTAGCTTAGGGCACTCGTGCTTTTGCTGCCAGCTTGCCATTGATGGTACTAACAGAAAAACCGCAGTGCCTAGAGCCCCAATAAGGAGGCCAGCTCCTCGTAACTTTGGCACAGTGCCGTGGGGCTTGCGCTGTGCAACATTTCGACCGTAGCGGCGCCCCACGTTACGGCGACTGTATTGATCCCCGCGTCGCGGCCCGCCTGCATATCATGAACCGTATCTCCAATGTATACGGATGCTGCGCGGTGGTCCTTTGGGATTTGCAGCTTTTCAAGTGCGCTGAGTATGCCTTCAGGCGCAGGCTTAGGATGGGTCACGTCGTCGGCTGTAATTGCAACGCCCACAGATTGAGCAATACCCAGCCTGGGGAGAGTGTTGCTTAATTCTTCACGGTTTTTGGAAGTCACCAGTCCTGTGGGTATACCCAGAGAATAACCTGCATTTACAAGCCTGGTAACCTCTGGAAGTACTCGTTCACGGTCCCGGTTTTGTTCGTAAAAGCGTATGAAGTCCTGTATGACCGTTTCGGTGCAAGCGCCGAATTCCTCGGGCTCGCCAAAAAATCGTATTTGCTTCCGAAGTGGTGTGCCGATTAGACTGCGTATTACATCCTGAGACGTTGTTTGCCGATAGTATTTTCGATAGATGTAGTCAAGTGAAGAGACAATGAGATCCGTGGTATCCACCATGGTGCCGTCAACATCCCAAAGCAAACATGTGATCTCGTGGGGATTTGGTAACAAATTAAATTCCTTAGTTACTAATGAACTGACGGATCGCCCATGCCGCGCCATCTTCAGCCAAGAGGGGTGCTGTGTATTCGGCGATCGCCTTAATTTCCGGTTGGGCGTTGCCCATTGCTACGCTAATGTGAGCCCACTGAAGCATCTCAATGTCGTTGAAATGATCACCAACCGCCATCGTCTGATGTTGGTGAAGACCAAGGCGCTGTACTACTACCTTCATTCCTTCTCGTTTATTTACGCCGTGCGAGAATAGTTCGATACCCCAGTGTGTGCCAGAACCAGATTGAATTACGGAGATGCGATCTCCAATTTTATCAATGAGCTGGTCGGCCAAGGGACGAAGGATGGCAGCCGGACCAAAGGCACTTACGGAAATGGGTTGAAACGGTAGGCTATTGTGAATGTGGACCTGCGGGCGGTAACGTGGTGCATGTGCAAAAGGACCAACGGAATGACCATGAGGATACAAGACCCTAGCGTATTCCAGGCCAGGATTGATGGCATCTTCATAAACATACGGAGTGATACCGGCTTCCACCAGCGTACCCACCAGGAAATGCGCCTCATGCATATCCAACCGACGCACCATGATCGGTCCTGCTTCGTGTAGGTTAAGGGCGGCACCACCATTGGATGTTACAATGTAACGAGGTTCAAACGGAAACTGCCGTATGATGTGTTCTGCGGTAAACCGCGTACGACCGGTGCATGCAACAACTTCGCAACCCAGGCGATTGATGCGTGCAAGTTCAGCTAGAATAGCGGGAGAAATGGTCTCGGTGTGGTCTATGAGAGTTCCATCCAAGTCCAGGAAGATGGCACGTATTCGTGAATCATCGCTCACAGAACGCTGCTACCCAGTCGTTGTTGTATGATGTCACATATATGCGTCACCGCATCCTCTACAAGGTCGTGATCTTCGGCTTGTGCCATGACACGTAACAGCGGTTCAGTTCCCGATGGTCGTACAGATAGCCACTGTGGATTAGCGAACCTTTGGCGCTGCTCGTCTATTGCTGCAGAAATGTGTGGGTCTTGGTTCCATCCGGCACTGCTTGCCACTCTTACGTTGCGCAGCAGCTGTGGATAGACTTTCAAATCTTGCGTAAGCTCGGCCAAACGCTTTGATGTTCTCGTCATTACGCCTAAAATCTGCAACGCGGTAGCTAACCCGTCACCAGTAGGCGTTACCGAGGGTAACAAGATATGGCCGCTCTGCTCACCGCCCAGGGAGGCCGCATATTCGTCCATGGCCTGCGCCACGTACCTGTCGCCAACGTCGGTTCGCAATAGCTCAATTTCGTGGGTCCCCAGAAGATGTTCGAGACCCGCGTTGCTCATAATGGTTGCAACGACACGATTACCATTGAGTTCGCCTCTCGCCTTTAGGTCAATTGCGAGTATGGCCATCATGTGATCGCCATCCACTACCTCGCCTCTGTGGTTGGCCATTATCACTCGATCGGCATCGCCGTCGAAAGCAAGACCCGCATCCGCACCCGTTTCGAGCGTGCGTGCAGCCATCTGATGAGGATGTGTCGACCCGCACTGAAGGTTAATATTCATGCCGTCTGGCGCATCATGAATTACGTCCACTTCCGCACCCAGGTCTCGCAAGAGCTCGGGGGCGATGTGGTATGCGGCGCCATTGGCGCAGTCAACAACGAGTTTAAGCCCTTTCAGTGGTTTGTCATCGTGGCTGACCATGGTTTCCCGAAGAGCCGCCTTTACGCCCAGCAATAACTCTGCGTTGGTTGTAATGGTGCCAATATCGCTGCCAACTGCCCGCTCTAATTCGTTGAAGCCGTCTACCAGGCACGCAATCTCATCTTCGGTAGCATCCGGCAATTTACGGCCATCGCTTCCAAAGAACTTGATACCGTTATCTCGAAACGGGTTGTGTGATGCTGAAATCACTGACCCGCCCACGGCACCCTCCAGGATGACTGCCCGCGATATCGCAGGTGTTGGAGCAACCCCAAGTGACAACACGTGGACACCCACTGACGCAAAACCAGCTGCGAGTGCTGCTTCCAGCATCTGCCCGGAGAGACGCGTATCGCGCCCAACGACGACAGACGGTGAAAAGTGACCGCTCTGTCGGGCTAACAGCGTTCCGGCTGCAGCGCCAAGCTGCATCGCGAGCTGGGCAGAAAGGCTGACATTCGCTTCACCGCGCACACCATCCGTTCCAAAAAGTCGTTTAGACATAGCCTGTTTCAGCCTGCTTTCACTTTAACAAGGGCAGGTCGCAGTACTCGATCGTGCATAAAGTACCCGCGCTGTATCTCCTCTGCAACGGTATTGGCAGGCAGATCCGTCTCTTCGGTATAACCAAGCGCTTCGTGAAGGCGTGCATCAAATTCAACTCCAACGGCGTCAATTGGCTTAACACCCGCCTTTTCCAACTGGGTCTGCATCTGTTTCATGATCGATCTTAACCCAGCAACAAGAGATTCTGAATTGCCTTCTTTTTCAGCTGCTGCAAGTGCGCGCTCAAAGCTGTCGAGTATGGGAAGCAGGGATTTAACGAGTTCGGCTGCGGCAAACTTTCGTTCGGCAGCGGCCTGGTCTTCCATTCGACGCCTTATGGTCTGAAATTCCGCCTGAGCATAGAGTAAAGCCTTTTCGGTTTGCTCTACCCGCAGTTGTAAAGCAGCAATCTGTTCGTTCGGGTCCACCACTTCGGGCGTATTATCCGCCTGTGGCGATGCCGTCTGGCCATCAGTAACGTCAACGGGTTGGTCGTTCTCAGTCGGCTCATCTGCACAGAAAGCCATAAAATAAAACTCCTTAAGAAATTAATAGCTAGAATCGTTCGGTGGACGGGATGGGTCCAAAAAGTACTACGCAAGGCTGAGGCTTGTAAGAACCGCCGATAGGTTGTGGGCCATCAGTTTAACCGCTGCAACGGCATTCTTGTAATGCATTCTCGTAGGGCCGACAACCCCTAGATAGCCTGCGCGCTGTGTTCCAATAAAATATGTGGTGCTAATAACGCTGCATGCCTGCATGTAGGGTGATTCGTTTTCGGCGCCTATAACAATCGCTGTATCGGTAGAGTCAACAGCAACTGAGAGTATGCGATAGAGGATTGCCTTTTCGTCGAGCGCATTTAGTATGAGCTCCAGCCTGTTAATGTCCTGAAATTCCGGTTGACGAATGAGTTGACTTGTGCCGTCTATGTAAACCTTTCGCTGTTGAAGCTTGCGAGCGATATTTACCACCTGTGGAACAATGCGATGGAGCAGTGCAGTTACTTGCTTTAGTTCACCATCCACCTCAATGGATGTTGGAACGGAGGCAAGCATGTCTAGTTGAAGGCCCGCGAACGAGGCGTTTAGGTAAATCGACGATCTCGTAAGCATATCTGAAGTTACCGGGTAGTCCGTTTCTACCAGACGGTGTTCAACATGACCGCTAGACATGAGTACGACGAGCAGCACATGCCGTTCATCCCCTTCCGCAACGTATAATTTGCGAGCCGTGATGTGCTCGGTGATCGGATCGGTAGCCAGGGAGGCATAGCTGGTCATTTCAGCCAGAAGGCGACACGTCTGCTGGACCACCTGAGCAACTTCAGAGGCGGCCTCGGTTACCAGCTTTCTTGCGCGCTTTTGCGCGGCCCTTCCGGCGTCATTGGCCGGTTCCATCAGCTCATCTACGTAAAACCGGTAGCCGAGATCGGTTGGAATTCTGCCTGCAGATGTATGAGGTTGCACCACGAAGCCAAGCTCAGCGAGCTCTGCCATTTCATTGCGCATGGTCGCCGATTTGCAGCTGAAGTTATATTTATCTATGAGCCGCTCGGAACCGACTGGGCGCGTAGTCTCTACATAGTCATCAACTATAGCCTGCAGGATTAGGATTTTTCGTTCATCAAGCAAGGTCAATTGACTCCCTCCTGAACTCTACACATCATGCCTGTCGGGCACCGTAGGTATGCACAGCGCCGTGCAAAAAATACGGCACGCAATAGATTATAGGTCGGTGAACCGCCGATTGTCAAGGTTAGCGCTTTCGTTCCACCCTGACAATCGGCCATGGTATCACTCAATGTCTGTGATTGCGATGCATCGCATTAATAGAAATGCAACGACATGCGTGTTCCTATTGTTCAAAATTTGCTATCATGCCATGCATCGCGATGTGTGTCGCTGTTTGGCGAACCACGCGGATGAGGAAACTAGCGGCCCACGTTCAGTCGGCCACAGTAAACGATAAGTAAGTACTGGCACTACGACGTGACTGTGGGCAGGCCGACCCGAATTGCCAAAGGTACTTGACGACGGGCTATAATCCTGGCTTTCAGGACCCTCGCAATAGGTGTACCCGACGGATCGAATGGAGGAATCGCGCTCGCCGGAAGGTAAACTGGTTCCCCTTTGCTTAGCGGCAATATTTGCAGTTGAAGCTCGCCTTCGAGGTCACCAAAATACGCGGGATCTATTTGGAGGGCGAAGGGACGGCCATTGTAGAAATTATCTACTAGTAACTTCGAACCATGGTAGTACCGGGCGCAGTCGCCCTGGTAATCTACTTCCAAAATTACCGTACCGTGCATTGCTCGTATCTTGGCCCAATCGACATCAATTCGCCATACAGCGGCATCACGGAAGTCGGAGTCAACAGGAGCTTCTGCGACACCAGCTTTGCCTAATTTGATCTCTCGGGCCGGGCCGGCCTCACGTACTTTTATTAACCGAACCGATGGCCGCGTCGTTTGCTCAGTTGGTACGGAGTAGGTAACGAATAGGCCCTGATGAGTGGTCGTGTTTACGGCGATGCCGTGTTGGTGCAGCGGCAAGGGCGGCAGCGCCGCGAGTTCCACCGTCTCACCCATGGGCGCGTCTACAACAATGGACTCGCCATCCTGCCACACTGGTTGGCGGCAAATAATAACGTGGCGAGCAGCCCCTAGATTGATAATGGAAGTCGACGCTGCGTCCTCCGGTGACAACAGCACAACCGCATGAAGCCTGCCGTTTGAATTGATGTACTCAAACGCAAAGTCGCGGCCAGGTTTTGTAACATTCAACACCGTCATCTTATTCTCGCTGATCATCGAGCGTCGAGTAACCCTGCCCACGCGTGTTACTTTGTACGTTGAGGATCTAAGCTGCCATTCAGCCGGTATTCCAGGAATCTTTTCGTAAAAACTAACGAGCCTGTCACCTACGTCCAAGTGAAAGAGTGGCTGTGATGTGCAAACGAAGTCCGTGCCAATCTGCCAGAAAAAGCTGCTGTTGGCAGGTAGGGTGAACGGTTTGGATGGTACCGTAATTTCACCGTTAGGTAGTCTAACATTAAACATTACATTTGGCACCGCTTTGTGCGGTGTTAACATGGCGTAATTATTCACAAACAGGTATCCGCCGTCGTTGTCTGTTCGCAGACTCCATGAGAAGTTCGCCGGCTGTTTTGGTATCACGCATTGCGATACCGCCAGCTTTTCACCGTTCGCTTGCAGAAATAGGTGTAGCTTCCGTAGAAGGCCATAATGTGGACGAATCTCGCCATATTCCCCGAGCGGTGCGAAGAAGTCGTAGCTTAGTTCTGGGAGGTCATTCCAGCCACCTGACGCCTGATTCTCCTCCATGGAAGTTAATCGCCCACGGGGATTGGTGCCGCCATGGTACATGTAATATCCCTGAAGCGAGTTACCGCTTGCCAGTTTCACTAATGCCGTTGAATAGACATCCGGAGGTTCGATGCGGATACGGCGATGGTAACTCGTCTCCATTCCTCCACCAATCTCACAACAGAAGTATGGATACCGGAATAACTGGTTCGGTCTCGTGGACGGTGAGGCTAGTGATGGAGCTGTGCCCATAGCTGCGGCTTGAGAGTTAGGAGCAGGGCTTATTTCGAAACTGGAAAGGTATTCGGACGGCATCGGCGCCAATGACCTGTCCCAAAAACCGTCGGCATAGGCACCGTACAATGGCAGCAACCGACCACTAGGCATTGGTGTGCTAAGTTTGGGCCATCCGGTACGGTTATATAGCGGAACGTCTATGCCTACCTCCATCGCGATGGATTTAAGCGCGAGTAAATACTCTGCAGGACCCCCGTACTCATTGTCCACCTGTATGCCAATGACTGGGCCACCATCCTTCCACAGCAGGTCACGAAGCTGTAATGCTATCTGGCTGTAGAGTTCACGCGTGAACCCAAGAAACTTGGGATCTGTACTTCTAAGTTTGCACTCCGAATGTAGCAGCCAGTCTGGAAAGCCGCCATTTCGTACCTCGCCGTGACACCATGGCCCGCAGCGCACTACCAGGAGCAGTCCCACCTCGTTGCATAGCTGTGCGAATCTTCGGAGATCTCTTCTGCCATTCCATCGCCACAACCCTTGTTGTTCTTCGTGGTATATCCAAAACACGTAAGTTGAGACTATCTGTAAGCCACCAGCCTTCATCTTTAGAAGTTCTGTCCTCCACAGATTCTCGGGATACCGGGCGTAATGAAACTCGCCCATTGCTGGAATCCAACGTTTGTCATTAAGCAACAAACTTCGCGCATCCACAGTTAATGACTGGCCGTTGGGGCGGTGAGAAGTACCCATTGAAAACCGTTCGGAAGGTATCGGCGGATTGGAGCCGACTATGGTGCTGATGAGCTCGCCTGCCGGGGCGGCGTTTGCTTCTCGAGGTACAAACTGGGCCGTAGAAAAAACAGCCGCTGTATGCGCAAGGAATTCGCGTCGCTTCAACTTGGTCATCTTTACAATCTCCCGAGGTGGATCGGCCCAAGGATGGGAATAGTGCTATCTTGTTGCAAAGTTCTTGTCGAGAAAATCGAACGCGCCCTTGCCGTGGAATTCATGTCCACCATTGAAGACTTCCCACTGATAGTGTGTTGCTGCGTCGAACGATGAGTAGATTGATTGCGCTCTGTCTACCGCCAGGCGATAGGTCGCTAGCGGGAAAATAGGGTCGTCTGTACCACTTTCGGTAAACAGCAATCTTGGGGCAATTAACGCAGATAGGTCTGGCATTTCGCAAAGGTTCAACAGGCCAGGTACGAAGTTGTCGACACAGTGGTCAACTGCCAGAATGCTTCCCATGAATGTGTTGAAATAGCCCGATACCACGGCGGCCTTAATCCTCGTATCTGCGGCAGCAAGAAACAGCGACAGGAGTCCGCCACCTGAGATGCCTATCACCCCAATTCGGTTTGGGTCCACACAGTCGTTACGCGTTGAAAGGTAATCTAGAGCACGCATGGCGTCCCAAACGCGCCAGCCCGCCAGCGTTTCGCCTAACATGAGTGCTGCCATGGCGTCGCGCGTGCACGAGGATGCCTCCGGCTGAAGCGTCTGCGCAACAGCGTCGCGGCGCACGCCAAAACTGATGGCCTCCAGCGCCAGGGTGGTGTACCCATTCGCCACACATTGAAGCGCAAAATCATTTGCATACTCATCTGGTTGATGTAGGCGGCGCTGCTCCCCATTAGGACCAATACCAACGCACGATGCGATGCCACGACCGTGCCCAGGTGCTGCAAGCATGGTGGGACGCGGTCCACTTGTGTGGTCAGGCACAAGCAGATAACCAAATGCCCTCAGATTATCTCGAGTAGTGAATGATATACTTTCTCGTCGGTAGCCGTCCATCTGTTCAACCTGGATGACAGTTGCATCGAGTGGTGGACGCGCCCAATGCTGCAGGCCCCCCAGTGCCTCCAGGAAGGCTGCACGGAAGTCTGCCTGCCATACATCGCGCCGTTCGGCTGTGTCAAAGGCGTTAGCCGGCCACGCAAACCTTCCTCTCACATTTGCGATTCGTGCGCGGCGCCAATTTGTTGCGTCGTAGGTTTTTGTATCCATAGATGAAGCACCACCTAGCTTCTTGGGGCAACATTCAAGTATGCCGCTAATATCCTTAGGTTCTACTGCTGTACTGCCGATAGATACGCCAGCAGCAGTCGACACAGCTGCTCCGGCGCATCCCTATGCATTATCTCGTAGCCGTGGGAGTTATCTACGGCGAGACCAAGAGTAACGGCCCTCGCACACAAACCGATCGCGGCACTGCACGACGCGTCGCTGCCCCCGCGCGAAAGGTACTGCCAGTGGGGCTTTTGGTCTAGTTCGCACGCGCATTGATCCAATATTGCCGTATCGCGGGCATCCATGGCGGAATAACCGTCTCGCACCCAGATTGTGGGTTCTCGGTCGATAGCAAAAACTGCGTCTGGAGTGGTAGGGCCAATCTCTAGCGCGATGCAGATGTCGACGGGACGCCTGTTCAGCCAATAGCGCGCACCTTCTCCACCTACCTCTTCAGATACCGTCGCTACAAATGCTACGGGAGACCTAAGTGGTTCTGGACTGTTCGATAGTCGCTCTATCGCCATGAGCCACACTGCCAGATCAGCGCGGTCATCAATAAATGGCGATGCCATGAAGTCATCCATATGCGTCACGACACGACGTGATCGGCCAAGCACCGCCCGTGTACCGGGCTTAACACCAATCTCTGCAAGTTGTTCGGCAGACTTACCCGAGAAAAGCGATGCTTGGTTCCACGCTAGGGGTTTTTCACGCGCCTGTTGGGCGACGCTGGCAGGGTGGTCAGTATGAATGGAGCCGAAGGATAGCACAGCAGGTATGCTCCCCTTGGGTGCAAGCACTTCTACAGCGCCCTCGCCCCACTTCCATGGGTAAACTCCTCCTAAAGGAGCCACTCGTAACAACCCATCCTTTTCCACATGAGTCACCATCAGAGCAATTTCATCCATATGGGCCATTACAGCAATGGGTGCACCATCGTTGTCTGGCCCGAGTATCGCAACTACATTTCCCTTCGCGTCTACATGGTGTTTCACGTTGAGGGATGTGAGTGTCGCCGTGAGCCATTGAGTTACTTCGTCCTCCTCGCCAGGTGGGCCGTAAAGGCTCGTTAGGGTGGATATAAGTTCATCAGGATCTAACATGAAATAACACCTTTCCAAGGCCGTATGGTGATTTTAGATGAACGTCAGTCGTCGCGATTACTTTAAACGACTTCGCTACGGGTGCCACTCGGCTCCTACGGAGAATGAGATGTCTGGACCAATGTTGCTAAAGCCTGGCAGTGTGTAGTTGTGGATGTCGCCATTTTCCGAGTAAGACGCGTACAGAGCCAGATGTGCGTTGAGCACATGCGTAAATCCGAATGTTGCAGTTACGTTCGCTTGGTCTGCAAGTTTGTTTCCTGAGTGCATCACTGTACTTGCTGCGTCCACTTGCAGCACGTATCTGTCGCGGCTGTTAGGGTGGTATTCAATCGCTAACATAGCTTGCTGCACGTGTGGTGCAGCACCCGGCAGGTTAGATGCGTGGCCTAACAGGGCGCCACCAACGTTCGCGAAGAGCGTGATGTCGCGGCCCACAGCGTACCGTCCATCCAGTGAGATACCCTCATCCACATTACCGCTGCCCAGCAACAGACGCGGGTTACCTGTTGGCAACTTTATCGCCAGCCGCAAAGCAAGTGCACTACGATTGGTTGGTGAAATAAGCGAGTGCTTGAGTGTAACCAACGTCTCTGCCAGACCGAAGCCGTTACCCTGGTTCACAAGCACATGTCCCGAGCTGTTAATCACTTGAATTATGGAACGGTACTGCGGCCAATGATCCCTTCCCAGCGGGTCGTCGATGGCATCCGCTGGAAGTCCTGTGAGATGATGGTAGAACGTAATGATGCCGTCGAGAATACCGCCATTGCGCCACAACACCCCTCCCTGCACCTGCAGCTCATTTCTATCTCCCAAACCATGCCGCCATGTGAGTGTTAGGCGCTGATATTCGTTATCAATGACTACCGATGCGCCAGTGGGAGCGGGAATGAGCAGGTTGTTAATTAAATCGAGCTGAAGGCGGTAGGTATTTCGGCCCGGGGGCAAAACATCTGCGCCTTGAGGCTGAAACTGCAAAAACAGCAGGTTGAAAGGTGCAGGATCTCTTAGCGGAATTGGACCGGAGAATGGTACTTGAGCACTCGCGCGAATTGTTATGGCTCCCAGTACAACGACCGCTGCCAGGTGGTTTATACCAAAGAACGCGCGAAAGTGCATATTCATGACCACCAGATTCAACACGCTGCCGTGTTTTTCCTGTAACGCCTGAACTTTAAGGCAGTGTGGACGGAATGCTGGGAGGTTGTTTGGAATGACAAACCACAGCAGCATTCGTCGCGCGCGGGTTCACTAGCCAGACACTGATAGCGGATTGCTAGCCGCTACGCTGTACCACGTAGTCGGTCAACGCCTCGAGGCATTCCCGCGCTGGTGTAAATGGTAGTACCGAGAGGGCCGAATGAGCTATTTCAACGTATTCCCGCGCTGTATCTCGGGTGCGGTTGAAGGCATCATGGGCTTCCAGTATGTCAACGACGTCCTGAATTTCGCTGTCGCTAAGAGCACTATTACCAAAGGCTTTCAACAGACACTTTTTAGTGGACGGCGATACTTCCTGCATTGCAATAAGCCACGGTAATGTGGCCCTGCCATCCCGAAGATCGCTACCAACGGGCTTACCAGTAAGCGACGGCTCACCATTATAATCGAGCAGGTCGTCCGCAATCTGGAAGGCCATACCAAGTCCAAATCCATACTGTGCGAGTGCGTCAGACACTTCCTGACTGGCACCAGCGAGTATTGAACCCGCACGGCAACAGCCTTCGACAAAAATGGCGGTTTTCTTCCGCAGTATTTCAAAATAGTCTGCTAAGGGAAGATCGGGAACTCCGGTAGCAGCAATCTCCATCACTTCGCCTTCGCTCATTGCGATAGTAATCTCTGAGACAGTGCGAATAATCTGTAGATCGCCATCTATAGCAAGCAGCCTCATGGCACGTGCAAGAAGATAGTCTCCACTTAGTACGGCTGTGCCATTTCCAAATATGGCATTTGCTGTAGGCTTGCCGCGCCTCATTGAGGTCTTGTCTACTACATCGTCGTGCACCAGAGTAGCCATATGTACGAACTCTACTGCAGCTCCTACCATGGCAATGCGCTCACGGCTTGCGTTGGCTTGCCAGCTTCTGGCGGCCAAGGCCACCATTGCCGGCCTCAATCGCTTTCCACCAGCCTTCAGCAGCGAGCAAGTTAGATCGGATATGGCTCGCACGTCCGACCCAACTTCAGCATTCATGCAGGCTTCCACAGCGTCCATGTCTGGACGCACGTAATCGAGTAGAGCGCTGGCGGAGGCTGTGGTAGAGAAATTAACAACGTGAAGGGGAGCGCTCATACCTGCCTTGCCTCCGGGGCAGAATTTGCACGCGTACCGATGTGAATGCACACTGTGCCAAAGTTGAGACTGCGTACAGAAACGTCTTCAATGCCGGATTTCTGCATGAGTCGGACGAGCTCATGTCGGTCGACAAATGCTTTCATGGACTCTGGAAGGTAGTTGTATGCATCGCGACGGCTTAGCAGCCCGCCGAGCCACGGTAGAAATTTGAAAAGATACCACGTAACGAACGCTGGAACGTTCTCTGGACGAGTAAACTCTAGCACGACAATCTTGCCGCCGGGTTTTGTGACACGTGACATTTCGCTCAAAGCTGAGGCGATAGAACCAACGTTTCTAATACCGAAGCCTACCGTAACTACGTCGAATGTAGCGGTTGCGAATGGAAGCGACTCTGCATTTCCAACGGTCATTCGTATGGGTGCATGAGATGCGGAGTGAAGGCCGCTGAAACCGGCGCGTATCATCGGCGCGCAAAAGTCGGACCCTGCCACTCGGCCAGTCGTTCCCGCGGCTCGGGCTAAATCCACTGCAAAGGCACCGGTGCCCGTGCACACGTCCAGGCAAGTTTGCCCTGGTGTCACGCCAGCAAGGCGAACAGACAACCTTCGCCACCTACGGTGCATTCTTAGACTCAACAAGTCATTGAGCAGGTCGTAGCGCGGTGCTATATCTGCAAACATTGCCTGTACGTACTGCTCTTTGCTACCGTTGAAGTATGCGCTATCTGATGTTGGGGCGGTTGTGACTGCCTCTTGAGCCATTATGCTAATGCTGCTTCCTGTTCCGGTGCGTATAATACTTCGCAGTATTTTTCACAAAGTACGTGGCACAAATATACCTATACCTCAAAACAGTTATCATTGTGCCATTGAATTCACACAATTGCTTCAAATTCCATGAACGAACAGTATTATCGCCGTTACTGTGATAGTTTCCAGAGTTGTAATCGCGTGCAGATTAATCATTGGACGAATGGCCAAAAAACGCAGTTCCTGCGTCGGTGTTTTGTGCGAGAAATCTAGATATGTGTGTCCTCCAATCCGCGATGAATGCATTCAGCAGTGTGTAGGTGATGCGCGCTGACCGTAAATAATCATTAATCGTTAATTATCTCGTCTTAAATCCGTAATCAGGAGGACTTAAAGGGGCCGTGGAATGCTCCCGACGGCACGTCCTTCTGGTATACTTGCATAGTGAATCTGCCGATAATACTGATGTTTGGCGCCGGTTTAAGGTAGGAATTTGGTGACCCAGTTTAATCAATCTAGAGTGCCTGTCCCTACACTAGGGCGCCTTGCTACCTATCTCCGTGTGCTGTCGGATTTGGAACGCACTCACGTGCAAACCATATCATCGGCAGAAATGGAACGCCAAACCGGCATAAATGCGGCTCAGTTCCGCAAGGATTTGTCGTACTTTGGTGAATTCGGCAAGCCAGGTGTGGGCTATACAGTTGTTGAATTACAAGACCGCATCACCAGAATACTGAAGATCGACAGACGTCAGCCAGTCATTTTGGTTGGGGCAGGTAACCTTGGTTCAGCCCTGGTCGGTTATCCTGGCTTCCAAGAGAACCAGATGGAACTGGTGGCGGTGTTCGACAATAATCCTGCGAAAGTAGGAACCGTCATTCACAATTTGACGATTCAGGACTTTAGAAGCGTAAAAGAGTTGAACCAGCAGCTCCATGCGCGCATAGCGATAATTGCAGTGCCTGCGGTGGGTGTTCAGAGGGTTGCAGATGATCTGGTTCATTCCGGGATCAAGGCGATACTTAACTTCGCACCAGCTACCTTGAGAGTGCCGGAAGACGTGGCTGTTCGCAACGTCTCGTTCATGCAGGAACTGGCGGTTCTTTCATACCATACCTCAGGTAAATTGATGGCACCAGATGTCTTACCGCCGTCAAACAAGTAGCGCTTGGGAAAATCATGGCACTTGCGTATCCTGTAAATCTCAATATTGCCGGGTGGAGTTGTCTTGTTGTAGGCGGGGGCACCGTAGGAGCACGGCGTGCAGAGAGCCTCGCAAATTGTGAAGCCCGAGTTACGGTGGTTGCTCTAAGCGCAGACAAAAAGGTACGTGATCTGAGTAAAGCGGGCATCGTCAGGTTATTGATCGAACCATTTATGCCAACGCATCTGGAAGGGATGAGACTTGTGATTGCCGCGACCAATAGCGACACAGTGAATGAAGCTATTGGTACACAGTGTCGCAAAAGGAACATTCTGGTCAACAGGGCCGATGATGCGGCCGAGGGAGACTTTGCCGTGCCAGCCACGGTACGGCGCGGTGCGCTAACCCTCACTGTGGCTACTGATGGCAGCCATCCACGGCTTACGACGCAAATTGCAAAAGCCCTTGAAGCCACTTACGGACCAGAATACGAACCCTATGTTGCGATGCTGCGCATGCTACGCCTAGAGATACTCGCGGAATCGGCTGCATATCACGAGCGAGATGCAGCGTTTAATGCTTTAAATGAGCGCGAAGGCGACTTTCTGCACCTAATCAGGAGCGGTCAAGAAAAGGAAGCCCTGCATGCTGCTCGTCAGACCGTTTCCTCAGCTATTCACTCGGTGCGCTCTCATCATGTTGCGGGGAAGCACGACCAGTGATACTTGCACAACTAGGTTTGAGCCACCATACAACGCCTATCTACCTGCGCGAGCGGTTCAATTGCCCTGATAGTGCCGTTACAGATGCATACCACGCACTGCATGGTTTAGGTGTGAATGAAGTAGTTATAGTCTCTACCTGCAACAGAGTCGAACTCTATGCCTGTGCCGAGATGACGGAGGAAGTTCTTAGACGTACTCTCGTGCGATTCCTCAGTCAGTTCCATCATGTGCCGGAGCGCGATTTTGACCAACATCTGCAGTGGCGAGTTGATCAGGAGGCTGTTGCTCACCTAATGCGCGTCGCCGCCAGTCTGGATTCGCTAGTGCTTGGCGAGGCGCAGATCTTGGGCCAGGTAAGAAATGCACTTCGTTTAGCTCAGGATAGGGGGCACGCAGGCCTTACCCTCACTAGACTTTTTGAACAGGCACTTCACACTGGCAAGCGAGTACAGACAGAGACCGGCCTTGGTCGCGGCCGATACAGCGTGGGGCACGCGGCAGTTGAAATGGCGGGTCGCATATTTGACGACTTCTCGAAGGCGAAAATACTCATTTTAGGTGCCGGCAAAATGAGCGAAGTAACGGCCAGGCACCTTGTTGAAAAGGGTGTCAGATGGGTTGTAGTTGCTAACAGAACTTACCAACGTGCCGTAGACCTTGCGATTCAACTGGGCGGCAGCGCAATGGCTTTTGATGACGCAATCAATACAGGCATGGCAGACGCCGACATTGTCATTGCCTCTACAGCTGCTCCACACGCCATCATTCATCGTGGTAATTTGCAGCCAATCATGCGTCGCCGCCGCGGTAAGCCACTATTTATCATTGATATCGCAATTCCTCGTGATGTCGATCCCAACGTGAATTCACTGGAAAACGTCTTCCTTTACAATGTGGACGATCTACAGCAATGCGTGAACGATGATGCTATGCGCAGGGCCGGTGAAGCGGATGCTGCAAGGTTGATTGCCGAGGAGGAGACTCTTGGGTTTCTGTCCTGGTTCCGAGCTAGACAGGCAACTCCTACCATCGCACAGCTAAAGGGTCATCTGGATGACATTAAACAAGACTACCTGCGCATCTTTGGCCCTCGGCTCGCGCATCTGAGTGCAAAGGATCGGCAAACCATTGAGACAATGGTGCAGTCGATGATGGACCAGGTGGCACGGCAGCCTATACAAAAGCTCAAACGTGATGCCGCGGGTGAGGGCACCGTTCCAATCAGTCTGGCGGCTGCTACACTGCACCTGTTCGGCCTGGATGGCAGCACTCCTGAAGTTAGCGCGACGGATCTTGATGAAGCAACCGGTGTAACCAGCTCCAGAGAGTCTGCTTGATGAGCGGGCCGTTTATCCCATTAAACATACTAGCTTTACTGCTTTATGCTGCCGCTGCTGCAGGCTATGGTGCCGGAATAGTATTGGATGCAAGGAATGCTCCCATCTTCGATAATCGTTTGCGGCTGGCAGGCATGGCACTTCCACTCCTCCTAATCGGGATTGGCGTGCAGGTAGCGGCAACAGGCTCCTGGTGCGTTAATACGCATTTGTCCCCATTCGCGGCCGAATATGGGACGCTATCCGTGCTTGCCTGGATTATGGCCCTTGCTCTGGCTGCCGCGGATTTGAAGTATCACATCACCGCTGTGAATGCGGTTGCCCTACCTGTGGCTTGCCTCATTCTCTTTTGGGGCTTGCTGCATGCTGACCACACTCCGGATGAGGCAAGTCTACTGAAGAGCCAAGCCATCAGCGTCCACGTGCTTTGCATACTCACGAGCTTTGCGCTATTCGCACTGGCATTTGGATGTGCCTGTTGCTACCTTCTGCAGCACCGGCTTTTGAAGTCTCGCAGCGTGCGGCCGTTTTTCAGTAAATTGCCGCCACTAGCTACGCTAGACACCGTGGCATATCAGGCAACTGCCTTCGGCCTCCCTCTTCTCGCGGTGGGTATCGGGCTTGGTATTGTGTACATGGCGAAGGATAAGCCGGGGCTCACACCGCTTCAATGGATATTCGACCCCCACAACTTCGTTGCGTTTACTCTACTGCTACTCTACGCGCTATATATCGCGGCGCGCCTCTTTTTTGGGTGGCGTGGTGTGAGGCTGCAGTACATCCTTGTAGCAGGTTTGGTGCTGACCCTGGCACTCTATATGGTGCCCAACGTTACGCACCATTTTCAGGCCCGGGAGACCACCGTCTCCAAGGCCTGAGGCTTCGTTACGGGCTACGATTTGTGTACGCCTTTTAACTCAATTGTCGTTACGCTGTGCGCCGGTAAGGCCAGTGTGAATGATGGCAGTCGCACATCGTTTAAAGTATCTCGCTGATACTTCTCGCTTCCAGATGCTGTGGTCACCCAGCGCATTGCTGTTTTGTTGGATGCCGTGAGGCCCTTGATACGCAATGTTTCCACGCGCGCACTGTTGGGGTTCACAGCCACAATAACCAGTTTCTGTTGAGCAGGACTGTATGCTGCCACGGTGTTGGAGTCACTGGTACGAAGTATCAGCATGTGTTCTACAATATGCCGACTAAATTGGGCCATCATGAAATACTTTGTGTTTGGGGAGCCAACCCAGTTGTCTCCTGGATTAGACGCAATTAGCCCCCATCCCCCGCTGTCATATGGTTGCCAGTAGCACCATGCGTTTGCCCCAAGTTGATTAATATTTATCGCAATGGTCTGAGCCATGGTCATGCCTGAGGCGTCACCATCGCCGTCCTCCGACATCCACAACCGCAAGTTACCTACGGCCTTTCGTAACTCGGCCATTGCCGGCCCGCGATAGGGCGAAAGTCCGTCGTACCCGTGGGTGTTCACCCTGCCTATTAGCTTGCGAACCCGCGGCGAAAACGAATTCCAAGTGGTTAATGCCACAGGCGGGCTGTTCTCGTCCGATGCTGCAATTTTTACATCATTCATTCCCAGCCGATCTAATTCGGCGCGCAGCAACGGAATGATTTTCGCCTGTGTAGAGGGATCAAAGTGGCAGCCTTCCTGTCGGCCCGGAAACTTCCACCACCAGGCAGAAGGCTCATTAAAGGGCTCTACTGCCCCCACAGGAACGTGCCATACGGTGCGTGCCTGCCGTGCCGCAAGAGCAAGGCTATAGGCAAACGCAGCGTAATACTTCGGTAAGAGGTTGTCTTCGCCGGTGTTGCTTCCTGTACTGCTGCCGTTAGTGCACATCCACCACATAGGACTGTTAGATGCAATTTCGAAGTGATCGGCACCCAGAGACATGGCGGTTTTTAATGCAGCGACCTGCGCCGCGTCTGCATTCCAGTCGAATGCCGTAGATTGGGGATTAGTGCTCGTGGGGCTGAGCCAAAAGCCGTTGATCGCCTTAAACGCGGGCATTGGTGGTGATGCTACCATGCCGGGCCCGCTGCCACCAAGGTTGTACCGTACAATATTGAAGCCTAGTTCGGGCAGCACCATATTGTGAAGGTTAGTGGTGGTATGGCCAAAGCAAATATCGCACAATGTGCGGTCGTGCCCAAAAACGTTGGCCCACCAATAGAGTGCGCATCCCCAGCCTTGCCACGCCCGCGTGGAAGCCGCGGATATTAAAGTGGGGGAATTACCTACTATCGGTGGATTCTGAGCCGCGCGGCTGCAATTACCTGTAAGGGGGAATAGAAGGGCCACAGCCATTGCAGAAAGGAGATTTGGTTTCACGCTGACCTCACTAAACGGAAGATTAGTTAATGAATATTTCTTAAATTCACAAACTGTGCGGTATTATCTTTCATGCGATGCCGAAAGGCACACGAGTTTGCAAATTCACAGATTGTAACAGGATATATGACACATAGTACCCAAAAGCCATACCGCGAAGGCTTTACATTGATTGAGCTACTTGTAGTGATAGCCATTATCGCCATACTCGCAGCTATTCTTTTCCCAGTATTCGCACAGGCCCGTGAACAGGCGCGTAAGGCGGTTTGCGCCTCCAATGAGAAGCAGATCGGCCTCGCATTCCAGCTCTATCTTCAGGATTATGACAGCATGTACCCTTGCACCGGGGATCCTTACCTTTATGCAGGTCGTCATTGGCGGTGGCCAATCATGCCGTACCTCGGCATTGGGCAAAAGCAGGCAAGTGCAAGCTACGATGCGCAGCATGGCGACCCATCTGTACTAATCTGCCCTTCAGATACACTATCGGGTAGTAGTTTTGACTCTACGTCCTACGACTACTCTGCCACCTTTTTCCATTCGCCGGCGGAGATAGACGCCATGCACTTTGGAGATCTTGTTACTGCGCCCGCAAGCTATCCAACTATTGCCCAGAGCGATGCGGCGGTAGCGTATCCATCACAAAAGGTCCTGATAACGGAGTGGTATACAAATCACGAACACGGGCCAACGGGGCCGGTGGGATTCTGGGGTAGCACGTTTGTCTTTCCATCTACTCCAGGACCAGACTGCTGGCAGGGAGCACGGAACTACGCAATGGCTGACGGCCACGTGAAGTTTATCCAGAATTCAAGGATAAATGCCTCAAAAGACCATTGCCCGGATATAAACCTTACAATCCATGGTGTTGACGGGGTTGATACAGGGACTGCCGATTAGCGGCTAACTTTGAGGTTGAAATTACCGCGATGCCACAATGAACTGGTTTCGTTGTGGCATCGCATCTTGACCTGGAAATCAGGTGATACTCTGGAGTGCAACCGCGAACTAGGCCGTGAGTTGCTCAATAAGCATGGCTTGGGCGTTCCTGCGCGGCTCACCGGCTTTTGGTGTACGGCGAACGTAACAGCCATCAGGATGCAGGTCCCAAGCCTGGCAGTTGTCGTTCAGCAACGTGTTAAGGACCTCAAGCAACGTACGGCGAATAGAATCGCTCTTTACTGGAACGACTACCTCCACACGGCGGTCCAGGTTCCTGGGCATCCAGTCCGCACTGCCAATGAGCATCTCGTTCTCGCTGCCGTTTTTGAAGTAGAACACGCGGCTATGTTCGAGAAACCGCCCTACAATGCTCACCACGCGGATGTTATCGGAAAGGCCCGGTACTCCGGGCCGAAGGCAGCACATTCCTCTAATAATCAAGTCGACTTTTACGCCTGCTTGGCTTGCGTTGTAAAGCAGCTGAATAAGCGGGCCATCCACAAGAGCGTTCATTTTGGCAATGATGTGGCCGGGATTATCTGGCGTACTCAAACGCGTTTCCTGTTCAACCAAACTCTGTAATGTTTTGCGCAGAGTTAGAGGAGCGACGAGGAACCGGCGATGGGTATCCTGTCGGGAATAACCCGTTAAGTAATTGAACACATCGCTTGCATCCCTGCCAAATTCAGGATCGCAGGTGAGCAGGCCAACGTCGGTATAGGTTGTAGCCGTTCTAGGATTGTAGTTGCCAGTACCTACATGCAAGTACCGGCGCAATCCGTCTTCTTCTCGTCGCACCACCAGCGTTGTTTTGCAGTGCGTTTTTAGCCCTAGCAACCCATAAACAACGTGGACTCCAGCTTTTTCGAGCATGCGTGCCCAGTTAATGTTGTTTGCCTCATCAAATCTAGCTTTCAATTCAACAAGACAGGCTACCTGCTTACCATTGTCTGCTGCGTCAATAAGTGCCTCAAGAATGGGTGAGTCGCCACTAGTTCGATAGAGGGTATGTTTTATGGCGAGTGTCTGTGGGTCGTCCGCAGCAGCACGCAGGAAATCTGTTACACAGTCGAATGACTGATATGGGTGGTGCAGAAGAATGTCCCCCTGCCGAACCGCTGTGAAAATGTCTGGCGAGCCGCGAAGAATAAGTGGAACGCCCGGTGTAATTGGTGGATCCTTCAGCTCCGGTATATCAATGGATGAGAGGAGCATGATATCGCCAAGGTCTAGAGGACCGTCAACGGTATAGACCTCTTCCGGCCGTGCATTCAGCTCACGCAGAATGGTGTCACGCACCTCCCTCGGCATCGATTTATCGATCTCGAGCCGTTCCAGTTCACCAAAGCGCCGCTTCGGTAATTCTTCCGCAATGAACTCCAGCAGATCCATAGCGCTGTTTTCTTGCAGCTCGAGGTCGGCATTGCGCGTCACCCGGAACGGATAGGAGGCCAATACCTCCATTCCCGTGAAGAGGCGGCCAATATTGGCCGCAATGATCTCTTCCATCCATACGTACCGATGCTTGTCTCCTCCTACACGCACAATTCGTGGTAGCGTGGGTGGATCCGGTACCTTTACACGGGCAAAATGTTCGAGACCGGTTTTTGGGTCGCGCAGGATGACTGCAAGGCTCAAACTCAGGTTAGAAATATAAGGGAATGGATGGCCCGGATCCACAGCGAGTGGAGTGAGTACGGGGAAGACTTCGTTTTCAAAAAACGCGTCCAATGCGTCACGCTCTTCAGGACTCACAGTCCGTCTATCCAGAATCTGTATGCCGTGCGTGCTAAGTTCGCTTTTCAGTTCGTGGTAGCACTTGTACAGACGTTCCAGCATGGGTTCCAGTCGTGAACGGATCGCACGCAAATTTGCCAACATCTCCCGCTCACCAGGAGTCTTGCCAGTCACTTCATCGGGGCGTTCGCGCATACCCGGCATGTGAATCATGAAGAATTCATCCAGGTTATTTCCAAAAATAGCCAGGAACTTCAGGCGCTCAAGCAGTGGGTTGTGATGGCTGACTGCCTCATCGAGTACACGTGCGTTGAAATCCAGCCAGCTTAGTTCCCTGTGAAACATGAGTGGCTGTCCGTTTTTGGAGCGCCTGCGAGACGGTGTTTCTGATACCATTGAAGCCTCGGTGTGTAATCTTGTTGCGGGCTTTTCAGCGGACCGGTGACTCTTCCATCACTTGCGCCGGGTGAAATCCCTGCGAGCGTGCCCTACGAATTAATCCCATGTCTGCGGCTAGATCACGAGGCCGATTACCTGTAACTCGCAGGTCAATTCCGCTCTGTTGTCGCGCTTCCTCGATCGTGATATCATCTAGAAAGAGCTCATGATCCTTTAGGCAAATATCCGGAATATAGACTGTATCATGCAGTGACTGGTAATTACTTAAATGGCTGTAAATATCCTGCCAGGTTAGCAGACCGGCAATATGAATATCCCCGCCGAAGAAGTCATTCTCTACCACGCAGACATTGGCAGTTACACCCTCCACGCGGCTAAACTTATCTGCCATCTGCCGTACCACTGGTGCGGGGAGAGTAGCGGTCACTAGAGTTACTTTTACTGGTACAGGTACACTTGCTGGCAGACGGCGCGAAACTGCGGCAAGATCGTCGAGAAATAGTCGCATTGTGCCGATGCCGTCTTCCAGTTGAGGGAATTCCTCGTAATGTCTACGCCCGGGGTAGGAAACCTCCGCGAGGTGGTACCACTCGTCACCAAGCCAGACGAACCGGGTACCAAGTTCCCGACGAAATGCACGCGCGTGCGCTTCCACCTGCCTAATGATATCTTTGGCGGTATCCCGTTCAACATGAACAAGCTTTGCAAGCCGTTCACGGTACCGCGTCATGCCAACGGGAACGATCGCCACCGACTCTACACCGGCACGTTTTCCCGTTAAAGCTGGATGAAGCTGAGCTAACTCGCGAAGTGTTCTGTCAAGTGCGGCACCGTCATTAAGCCCTGGGCAGAGAACAACTTGTGCATGTACCGAAATCCGATGGGAAGCCAGCTCTTCCAACTGTGGGATCACGGGCGTCTCACCTGTGCGGCCCAATAATACCGACCTAAGTACGGGATCTGTTGAATGCACTGATACATATAGTGGTGAGAGCTTCTGATCCAGGATACGTTGCCATTCAGCATCGGAGAGGTTGGTAAGCGTAACATAATTACCGTGCATAAACGAAAGCCTGAAATCGTCATCCATAAGGTAGAGCGATTTGCGCATTTTTTTGGGCTGCTGATGTATGAAGCAGAAAACACACTTGTTCTTGCATGTATGGATCTTGTCTCCAAGATCAGAAACAAACTGCAGCCCAAGATCCTCGTCCAGCTTCCTGCGGACACGGATATCTATCATCGAACCTTCACGCTCAATCTGCAGCGTAAGGCGCGACTCTGTAGAATGGAAACGATAATCGAGAATATCGAGGATGGCGTTGCCATTTATAGACCGCAGTATGTCGCCGGGCTTTACGCCGGCCGTGTGGCAAGGCGACATCTCATCGACTGCGCTAACCTGTAGAGCATTGAGGTTTTTTACGAAGATTTCAGACATGATAAGTATGAGTGTACCAAACCGTACCAATTTTAGCAACAATGAACAAACAAGGGCCACGCGTTCATTATAAGGTATGGTCCGCGGTCGGCAGGCGAAGCTAGTCTGCTACCGTGGTTATATAGCTGCTAGGAATACGCTGCAATGGCTTCATTGTGTTTTGCAGAAGGGTTCACCTGTTAGAGCCCTATACTCAACATGCAGAAAGTTCATGATAGACACCGGTTTTTGATTTATGCCGTTGTTGTGATGGTAAACGGGCTATTTAATGCGCCCGATATCCCCTTCTTACTGATGGTGACGGTATAAACCTGGAAGGTATTGTTGTGCAAACCGGCAAATATTTGCACAAGCCGATAAGCATTTGGTTGTTGGCGTGCGAAATTTTTTCAGGATAATCATCCCTTTTTGAATGAGAGGATCAGGCGTAAATGCAAGGAAACGAGACCCTGAAGGTACAGCCAGAAATACGGGGCGCCATTGAGGTCCATGAGGATAAGATGCCAGATACAGGTCAAACAGCGTGGCGGGTAGAGGCAGCGCCAGCGGGAGGTACGCTAGTTTTTCATGGGGAAGCACCTCATTTGGGTGAGCAGGTGTGGTCAGATACCAAGTATCTGATTGTTCCTGTTCTTCAGAACACTGATCACTCACTTTGGCTGAATTTTCGCTTTTGGGGTGAATGCAATTGTAAATTCCTCCT
>DAIDKH010000053.1:0-252 GCA_027450145.1 Chthonomonadaceae bacterium
GTTCCATTCGAGCATAAAGATTGCTACCATCATCGAGGATCGCAGAGTTATAAGCCGCTAGAACTTTTGGGTCAGTGTCACCGTCTACCTGTCTCAAGATTCCCGCGCGCAACCACAGGGAATTTGGATAGTCGCACATCACACCGTAAAGCACATCTGAAACCACTAGAGCTTTAGACCACTGCTGAAGCATGCTGAGGCAAATAATCTTAGCGAATAGTGCATCGGGGCAGTTGGGATGGTCGCTTAAAA
>DAIDKH010000053.1:262-30714 GCA_027450145.1 Chthonomonadaceae bacterium
TAAGCGCTTGGTCAATTTGGCCAGATTGAGCGAGAATGACGGCTTCGATACCACATCGGATGTCGTAGGGAATTACGGCACTTTCAAGCACCAAATCCTCACGGGATATAACACCCTTGGCAACACGTTCACGAATGTGAGAAAGTAAATCGGAACGTACATCTCCGGTTTTGTCCAGGGAACACATACTCAATAAACTTCCCACGGCGCGGATGTTGAGAGAGACCAGAAGTTGGTAATTAAGAGGCGGAGAGGACAGGATTCGAACCTGCGCACCCTTGCGGGTGTCCTGTTTTCAAGACAGGTGCCATGAACCGCTCGGCCACCTCTCCGTGCACCGTGTACAAGTTTACCGCAAACTTCCCGCTTCGTCAAATCAAGTAGGATACTGCCACGACCGATCAGCACTGCCTGGGAGAAACGCCGGCTAATACCATTTTGCGTGATGGTTACCTGGGACCACTTAGAAGTACGTTCAGAAGATCATCAGCCTGCAACCGCCAACGGCTGTTTGGAAATTCTTGTTGTAACCGATTTAAGTAATCTATAGCAGAGTTGGGGTTGTCGAGTTTTTTTGCACAGAGTGTGGCAGCGCTAAGGAGCGCTGCATCTTTAGATTGGCAATCGGGAGCGTCGGCCGCTTCAGCGAAATAGAGGTGCGCCAGCATATATTCACCTTTCTGCTCCAACGCGGATGCCACGGTCAGAATTGTTTCAGCCGAAATAGACGAATGAGCAACATGATCTCGATGCAGTTCCAGCGCAATACTAGCTGCGGCATTACGGTTTCCGTCCTGCAGATGCAGTTGCAGAAGACGCGTGTACATCTCTCCAGCCCGTTCCTTGTCACCAAGAGCGACCCAACAACGGGCGGTTTCCAGTATCGCTTGGAGGTTTTGTGGCTCGTTTGCAAGAACCGTTGCCCACCGTGTAAGGGCCTCCCCCGGTCTTCCACATTCCAAGGCGCGGAATGCGTCCTGTCGTCGGTACTCGCGCTCTGCGGCTTGGGGTAATTTCATCAGCGTGGCAAGTATCATTCCGACCGCAAAGCCGCCAATATGTGCCCAAAACGCAGCCGCCGCTTGTTGGTCATTCCTTACAAGCGACAAAACCGCGGCGCCAAGCTGGTACAACAAAAAAACGCCAACAGCGGTTACCACGTGCGGGCGCACGGACGTTAAGGCAAAGGACACACGTGCTCTGTAATATCTAGCGGCATAAACGCCGACTATACCGGCGCACGAAGCAGACGCACCGGCAATTGGGCTAGACCACAGTGATGGAGGTACAAACTGCGTCACAACCATGTACTGTAACGCACCACCCGATAATCCGCAGACAAGGTATATGGCAGTAGTTGCCACTGCTCCCACGGCATCTTCAACACCGGCGCCAAATACTGCGAGAAAGCACATATTTACAGCGAGATGGCCCAAATTTGCCTGCGTAAACATATAAGTTAACAGCGTATACGGGCTGAGAGCAGACGGTACGATCGCTACACGTGTCATAATACTCTGAATTGACAGTCCGCTTACCGAATGTAACGCCATAATCCCTATGAAAATTGTACAGTTAATTACCAATAACGTCAAAGTAGCTACTGGTAAATTTGACCGCTTTTGATCGGTAGCATAAGGTAGAAACACAATTAACCAGTCCTATAGTTGGAAGCGAGGGGCACTAGATTATACCCATTAGCATCTTGACATAAAAAATGAATCCGGTTCAGAAACTCTTACGCCATAGAAGTCGTAGTGTTAGGAACCGTCATACCTCAAACCAGATTTGTAAGTGGTATAATTTACGGCTCATGGGTATCGGATGAATCGATCCTCGAGCTGTTGGGCGGTAGTGGTGTGGAAAACTTGATGCCACATCATTTGCAAATAGAAACTATCGGCGAAACGCCGGGAGACACCGAATGTCGGAAGATGTTGAAATCCTGTTAACCCCAAAGGGACAACAAAAACTTAAGCAGCGCTTAGATCACCTACGTAACGTGCAGAGACCCGACGTAGCTGATCGGTTACGAGAGTCAAAGCAGTTCGGTGAGATCTCCGAAAACCCGGAGTACGAGGACGCCAAGCAGGACCAGGCACTAGTAGAGAGCCAAATCCTCGAGCTTGAGAGGCTCTTGCAGGTCGCACAGACGCTTAATCCTGAAGATATTCCAACGGATCGAGCAGGGCTCGGTTCAACTGTTAAACTTGTGGCGGAAGATGGGTCGGATGAATGGGAGTTGACCCTGGTTAGCTCTATTGAGGCCGATCCTGATACAGATTTCATCTCCGATGAGAGCCCAGTGGGCGAGGCGCTCATCGGCAAAACAGTGGGCGAGCATGTCTTGATACATGCACCCGATGGCCTGCTTCGTTATGTAGTACACTCTATTCGCAAAGAATTAATTTAACCGGGAGTGAGACACCGTTTTGTCACAGGAAGAACATACCGAACCAGCTGTGGACCCTCAAAATACGGACAACGATATCCGTACTCAGCGACTGCGCAAACTGTCTGATTTACGCGCATCTGGTAGGGACCCATTTGCCATTGAACGCGTGGACCGCACTCACCTTGCCGCTGAAATCGTGGCTTCATCTGCTGCCCATTGGGCGTTACCCGACGAAGATCGCACTGCATTGCGATTGGTGACGGCTGGGCGAATCACGGCTCATCGGCTGAAGGGAAAGGTAGTATTTGCCGACATTTCTGACGAAAGTGGCCGCGTACAGGTCTACGTGCGACGGGATGATGTGGGTGACGAGCTTTTCAACGAGTTTTGCTCATATGACCTGGGTGACTTCGCGGAGGTCAAAGGTTTCCCATTCATCACCCGCACGGGTGAACCAACGCTTCATGTAGTTATGTTCCGACTAGTGAGCAAATCGTTGCGGCCGATACCCATCGGCAAAACCGATGATGAAGGGGTAGTTCACGGCGGGCTAAGCGACCTTGAGTTACGTTACCGAAGTAGACATCTTGACCTACTGGCTAATCAGACCTCAAGAGAGGTCTTAATCAAGCGCTGCAAGGTCGTGTCTGCGATGCGGCGTTTTCTTGACGACGCTGGTTTTTTGGACGTGGAGACACCCGTGCTGCAGTTGGAGGCTGGCGGAGCGGCAGCACGACCGTTCCTCACGCACCATAATGCTCTTGATTGCGATCTTAAGCTGCGGATCAGCCTTGAGTTATTTCTGAAGCGCCTCATCATTGGCGGAATTGAAAAGGTCTACGAAATTGGCCGCGTTTTCAGAAACGAAGGTGTATCGACGCGTCACAATCCGGAATTTAGCCTAATGGAGCTCTACCAGGCATACGCGAACCTGGAGGACATTATGGAGCTGGTAGAAAACATGTATGTGTACATCTGCCAGCAGGTGAACGGGAGCAGCGTGTTTCAGTACGGTGACCAGTCAATCGATCTTTCCAAGCGACCGTGGCGCCGGCTACCTATGTTGGAAGGGATTCGACAGTATGCAGGAATTGATCCACAAGACTTACGCTCTCTCGACTGCGCGATTGAAGCATGCCGCAAAATCAATGTACCGTTCAATCTAGAAGCGGAAGCGACTTTGGGCGGTCTCATTGAAAAGTTGCATGAGCAGTACACGCAACCAAACCTAGTGGAACCGACGTTCATTACAGACTTTCCAGTAGAGACTTCACCCTTGGCCAAACGTCGGCAGGATAACCCTAATCTTGCTCGTCGATTCGAGATCTATATCGCATGCCAAGAACTCGGTAATGCGTTCTCCGAGCTTAACGATCCCTTGGAGCAGCGCAGTCGCTTCGAAGATCAGGTGCAGCAGCGGGCTGCTGGCGATGCAGAAGCACACCCAATGGACGAAGATTTTGTTGAGGCTATGGAATACGGCATGCCACCAACGGGTGGCCTTGGCGTGGGGCTTGATCGGTTGGCGTTGGTGCTCACTGGTGCTGAATCAATTCGTGACGTTATTCTGTTCCCATTAATGCGACCCCATAAGAAGAGCCCTGGGTAACTTTTCTAGTGCCCGCTGGCACTAATCGCCAGTACGGCTATACCCGCTCCGGTTTCTTGTTTCGTAAGCAGCTGCACGGTTGATATGGGCTCAGATGGCCGAGGATTATTCCACTTAAAGTTGAATGCCTCGGCCCATTTTCCATCTCTCCACCGATGCACCCATGCAGGTTGTGCATCCGACAACGTAACAAGCTGTTTTTGCTCGTAGTTGTCTATATTGACGTGAGCACGTAAAGGTACACGCACCTTTATTCCGTCGGCATAGGTGATCAGGTAGTGACCTACTTCCTCTCCATTCTTCATAGGCTTGACGAATTTTGCTGTTTGCAGGAAGTACAGAACTGGGGCCGGACGACTAACCGAAATGGCAGAGCTTCGATACATCGTTCCTTTTGCGCTTGCTGCCCCGGTAATGACGCAAGTTGGCACGGGCGAGGTTGCAAACGTGTAGATGGAATACTCTACTCCGCCGAGAGAGACCGTACCTTTTGGGAGGGCCTGGAATGTATGGGCAGCGTCGCCAAACCAACCGCGTGAACCGGTATATGCATTGGCAGCTGTAGCGATATTTACCGGAATGAATTTCAACAGTGGGGTCGCGTAATCTCGCGTACCTGCGACGACGTCAGCATGAAGATTCTGAAGAAGCGCGCCGAAAAGTCGTTGCTTTTTAATTACATTTATCGGCACACTCTCGGTCTTTTTAAACCAAAGGTTGCACAGAACGATCCCTCCTCTACCTTCAGGGTATTCAACCATGCCTCCGTCGGCCACCATCGGCTTTACCCGCTTTATGTAGGTGGCGCTTGGTTTTATCCAGAGATTGATATTGTCGATCCCCACCAATGCACCTACTCCTGGTTGGGGAAGCCACCGGTCTACTAGCAGCTGAATGTGAGAAGCCGTAACAGGATTGAAATTGAACCTGTGTGGGAGATTATCGGCCGGTACTTCAAATCCAAGGTTGGTTCGATCATGTCCGAGTAACCGAAGAGTTATGTGTGTTGTTGGCCAGTACATCGTATTTCCGACGTACGTGATTGCGTCCAGGGTTTGATCGGCAGGAAACTTCGCGTCGATGACGAGCGGCCCCGATTTTGGCACCGGCACGTCCACAATCAGCGGCCAACCGTCGCTAGATACAAAGCCGTTCACAATATTAAAATAAAATGGATTGTTGAACGCTGCAAATGGGGCGGCGTCGTTGGTACTTACCACGTAGCGAAATTCATTTTGCGACACATAATTGCCGGCTGTCCATGAAAAAATGCGCTTATCCGAATACATCGCCAGATCAGCCGCGCTCATACCAGCCGTCAGGTTGTTTCGTGGGTAGGTAAACAGTACCTTCTCACGGCGAAACGGCCGAATCATGTGATCGTAACCAACAATTTTGTTATAGCTTGCAAGACCGTTTGGAGTCAATCCATTCAGAACGATCCAGCCACCGCTGTTCGTGTAGTCTCTGACAAGCAGTAGGTGACTCGCGAGCAGTTGCAAGTTCTGGTGTGACGCGGCAATAATGGCCAAGCCATAATGACCTCCTGCAAGGGCCTGCAACGGTGATGCAACAACTTTAGCCAAAATGCCTAAGTGGGCGACTACACTGGACAAATTGCTTCCTGCTGAGGCACAGAGAAACGTTGGGCGCAACGAAGTGCGAGGGAGAAACGCGTCAGTCAGAAGGTTAAAGAGTAACCTACGGGCTACTGCATTGGAGAGATGACTCTCAATGCTGAGCTGACACAGTAGGAACCGACCCTTGCCTGTGGGCATCTTGATAAGAGCAGAATATTTTAGGTTCTTACCACATTCTATCAGAGATTGAGCTCCTGACTTTGGTTGCAGGTAGGCGCTGTTGTAGATAAGGGTATGAGGTCCCCAGGTGAAGAAGTCGCAATCCCGAAGTCCCGCTAGCACAGGGCTATTATAGTCTTGGCCAAACGCAATGGAGCCAGAATTCGCAGTGCCAGCTACATCACGGGGTATAACTGCGCTTGATAGTGGTTGATCTTGCTCCAGAACGATAACAGACCGTCCCACAGATGCCCATAACCTCAACTGCGAAGCGATACTGGATTTAGCTAGCGCATTGCTGCCAATGAGCAAGACTCGCCCTTGGGGCGGCAATACAGTTAGTGAGGGTAGCGGTTGATATGGCACCGTCCAAGCGGTAAGCTGAGCTTGAATCGTGCCTGCGGGATCATAAACATAGAGCCCATTGCCTGCCGCTCGTCGTAGGGCTGGCATCCCGTTTAGATGCCTCACAGGCGGCAGTACCGATATTGCCTTGGTGTCTACGAACACTCTCTTACCCTGAATAGTAAGCGATAGATTAAGGATCAGGTTTGTTCTAGATTCTACCACTGGCATGTCAATTGAGGTGTTGAACTTGAAGCTACGTCCGGGTGCAACGTGCATCACCCACGAACGTGATGCCATTTCGCGGCTGTGATTGTAGAGGCGCCAGGTGAATGTGATTGGTCGAGAGGAAACACTGTCGTTAAATATACCGAACCTACGAATGACGTGCTCGGCTGAAGCGAATGTCCAATTCCATTCGCGGCAAAAGACAGCGCATGGCATGAACGAATTGTATTGAGTGCCATCGGTGTCCGCTGGACCGTCGTAGAAATCCCAAGCGCCATACCCCGCCCATCTGTAACCTTGCTGCAACATTGTTTCCACCAGCGCCGTGGCGTGAAGCGTACCCTCCTTACCCGTTTGAGCCAATTCACCGCCGATTGCTGAAAGACCTGGATGATTACCTGTCATGAAGTAATCTTCGCCCACGAACCTCGGGCGCTTTTGGTCCCACACCCAGCGGTTTCGCCCGCCACCTGCTACGTTAGCTTCATACGCCAGGTCTGGGTATTCAGTCCACTTACCATCAATGTAGTGGTTACCACATACCGGAAGCGTCTGTAACTTACACGCACCACCACCATCTACCATTACCGGTCGCGTGGGATCCGTTTGCATTACTGCATTCGCTGTCTTGGTAACGGCGGCCTCAAACTCATTCATCAGATTACGATACAGGTTTATGCAGTTGATGTACAGGAATTCATTTTCAATCGACCAGATCATGATTGAGGGATGGTTACGTTCTCCGCGAACCTCTGCAGTGACCTGTCGTCTCCAATTGTGCATCAACTCCATGTTGATTGGAGAGTGGTAAAGCTTTTGAAGAACGGGATCGTCCTCAATCGCCATGTATCCAATCGCCTCGCCGTCCAACATTCCTTGCCGTCTCACCACGATTCCATGTCGATCGAAGAAGCTAAGGGCACGATCAGGGGACATACCCATCCACGATGTGCCCCAAAAGCGATACATTGTTTCGTGATACTTCTTGTAGAGTTTGAGCCAGGAAATGGGATTGGCTGCCTGGAAATTATCCTGCCACCCATGAAACGGGTGACCATTGAGCATAAACTGTGTGCCCTTGATCGACCACTGTCGGAAACCGAACCTGGTCGTGCCACGATCTACTGGTTCATGGTTAACGTAGACCGTGCTATGCAGGGAGTACATGAACGGGGATTGAGGCGTCCAAAGATGCGCGTTTTGCCATTTAGATTTGATGACGATTTTTGTTTTTGAAAATGGCATTACGGTAAATGGCTTCTCCGGGAAAATTAAATCCGCGTCGTTGCCTTTCAAATCGTGGACAGTGCATGCAAGGTCTCCATTAATCAATCGACCTGTGCGATTCCTCAGATCTACGTGAACGGTGAGGGTTCTGTTTAGCACGTCTGGAAGGATGAAAATGTTGGACGTGTAAACTCTCCCAGCGCAAACGAGTGTGGGTGTCGCTAGTATTCCGGATTGCGGATTGTTCCAAATAGGATAGGCTAGGTGTTGAAAGCCGTCATGGAAATAGCTGATGGGAAGGTTGAATTCATCGCGTAGTTTTGAGGGATTACCAGGTTCAGTTTCAAAGCCGTACCATGCGTCGCGTATCCCCACCATCAATACGTTAATGCCGGGGTGGATTGCGCGCGTAATGTCTATGTGAAACCTTACGAACGGGTTGGGATTGAATCCACAATATTTACCATTGACGAAAACCGTTGTATTCAAGTTGTTCTGCGGAAAGACGATGTAAAAGCTGTGGTGTGCCAGAACCTTTGGAACGGCGATTTGCGTGCGGTACCAGAGACGGTGTGCGAAGAGGAGATCGGGACGAACCGTATTTTTGTCGCTCGGAACTGGTATTGCGCTCCAATAGGGATGTTGAGGCAAGTCTGCAATTGGCGCGTTGACGACGGAAGGGACCGCCTCGTCACTACGGGTCACCTGCCACAAGCCCTTTAGCGGTAATGTAATCCTTCGATCAGTTGTTGAACCTCTAGGCACCTGGAACACTTGGTGTGCGGCCTGGATGTCCGTGGCCGTTTGGGGCCATATGCCGGGAGGGTATTTTCCATGTGGGTAGAACTGTCGTCGGCAGAGGCACAGGCAGTCCGAAGCATACAGTAGTGGTTTCCAATGACCATTATCGTCGCGGCTAGCCGGTATGTTTATTGTTAGCCGATGAGGACCCGGCAGTAACGACGCCGTGCCCATGTCAAGCCATGCAATCTCGTTCCATGGCTGCATTTCTACTAAATCAGTCGTAGGATCCTGAGGAGTAATTGTAACGGGAGCATCGTTGTCGATTCTCCACGAGAATGTTGAGCGAACGCGTTCATATCCTAGGCGGTTCCAAATGTGATAGTCACCTTTGTGCGTCACAGTAAATCCGTAGGTGGCCGTGACACCCTGTTGCGGTACCGATGACGCTACTTTGTTAGCCGAAACAGAGATGTGGAGCCATTTTCCGTTTGATAGATAGTCGGGGAAGCCCCAACCAGAGACTTCGGCCTTCGTGTTTATAGTTGTCGGCGTCTCACTCTCAATCCAGATGGGGCGTTGTGCCTGTGCCATTGTGACCATGGGAGGCAAAAGTATAGCAAAAGCAAGAATGGTGAATATACGCAAGTCTGAATCTCCACAAACACGGAACTAAATCGCTTTACTCACATTCACGGCAATTCAGCTGATTTCCTTCTCAAAATGGTACCGTAAGCGCTCAAAGGGACATAATAAATTTAGAATCTGTTAAAATTATAAAGTTGACATAATTGTCTTCACTCATCGTTAAGTGCCACGATGACGGTACATTACAGGCGCCTCGTCGCGCCACGAGGGGGCCACATGCGTATTCGCCTATTTGGTGAACTACAAATTGATGCGGGCGGCAACCAGTCTCACAAGTTGCCTACGCAAAAATGCGAGTGTCTCTTGGGGTTCCTTGCATATTTTAAGGGTCAATGGCAATCTCGTGAACAGTTAGCTGAGATGTTTTGGCCGTCGGCATTACCAGAATCCGCCCGTCAGAGCCTTCGGACTGCGATCTTCCACCTCCGCCATGCACTTAACGGCTCTGAAAGCGTCGAGCCCGTGTTACTTGAGGCCAATCGCTTTCACGTTAGGCTGAACACCGATGCGTTACAGACCGACGTTGATGAATTTCTTAAACTGTCGTCGCGGGCAGTGAGCGCCGCCCCTTTACAGAGGTGTGCAATCCTAAAGGAGGCGTGCCAATTATTTCGGGGACCCTTGTTAAGTAGGTTTTACGATGATTGGATTATTTCGGAACGTGCCGTACTTGACGACCTGCTCTTGAATAATTTCAAATTGTGGTCTCAAACGGCCGCCCACCTTGGTGATTTTACCGAAGCAATTCTAGCGGCTCAACAGTTAATTAAGCTGGACCGATATGATCACAGCAGCTATTTACGGCTAATAGAGTTGTTTCGCCAGACTGGTAGATTAGATAGGGCATTGTTGGTAGCGCAATCGTGGGATTTGATTGCCACCAGTGACTTAAATGACCCAAACAGCGACATAACGGCGCAAATGTTTGCTCTTGCCAGGAAGCCTCTAACCGTCGCGGTCAAGATCGAAACCCCGGTCATTTCAACCGTAGCCGACTATGCGGCCACAGTACCGGCGGTGTTTGCGCCATTTTTTGGACGGCAGGACGATTTAGCTTCGCTATTGACCAACCTGAATGCGTTGAGCGATGCAACGCGAATTGTTCAACTTATTGGCCCGGCCGGAGTGGGCAAAACGCGGTTGGCCATAGAGGCCTGTCGCCAATCGTCGTACTATGCAGAAAACCGCGTATTGTGGCTCAACCTCGCCGATCTTACGACTGTCAAGGAACTTATAAATCAGGTTTGTGCTGCCCTGAACCTTCCCGGCGATTTAAGGGATCCTTATGGGCAAATTCGTCATATTGTAGAGTCGCAGCGGTTGCTACTTGTGTTCGACGGCATTGATGGGCTGCTGGAGACCAATGAATCAACGTTTCTCGATGTGATTGCCACCTTAGCACCAAATAGTGGTTCTAATGCCATAGTTACCACCGCTCGCCAGGTTTTTCAGCCCGGTAAAACTACAGTTATGCGCGTCCATCCGCTCCCCGTACCGCGCGACAGTGAGCAGGAATGGACTAACAACCCCTGCATTCAAATCGTCCTAGACCGCGCAGGTAATAGATTCGGCGGTTCGTTTTTTGTTCACTCGGAGAAGGAAAATTTACGCACTATAGCTAGGCTTTGCAGGCAACTAGAGGGTCTCCCATTCTGTTTGGAGTTAGCCGCTGGTTGGGCAGGGTGCCTTACCATTTCACAGATCGCAGCACGATTTCGCAATCCTCTTGATGTTGAGGCAGCAGGGGTGCTCGTTCGTGATGAGAGTACTTCAACTTTGCGATCAGTAATTGCCCACAGTGTTGATATGCTTCCTGATAATCTTCGCGAAATATGTATTTGCCTCTCGATCTTTCCTGCAGGGTGTAATATCGAGTCCCTTGCACAGGTCTGCTATCCCGCAGTGGACGACCATGCGGTTCACAATTGTGCGGGACTAGTTGCAGCGCTTATCGAGCGATCACTAGTCTATTCAGAGATCGCATTGGATGAGATGCGATATAAGCAGTTGGAATGTGTTCGAGAACACATAGCAGGTCTGTTATCAAAGTGCGAACGTCTACCTGAACTGAAACTCAATATGTTGCGATGGGCGTGCAACTTGGCTGCGCGCTGCTCGGAAGATATTAACAAAGGCGACGAGATTACGGGTATTCAGCGGCTATTGACCGAGCGACCAAACCTCGAGGCTATGCTTCAATGGTCCTTTAAGGATGGGCAGAGTGCTGATATTGTCCTATTAGGCACGCATTTGGCAATTCGGTTATCGGTTTTTTGGCAAATCACCGGCTCTCTACCAGAAGGAAAGCAATATTTGTTGCATGCCCTTCAGAAAGCGTCGGATATGCAGTTGCAAGGCGAGCATGTGGAAATACTCACCGAGCTTGCGGAGATATGTGTGCGGCAGGGACTGGTCGAGGAGTCCATACAATACGCCAAACGGGCTTTGGAATGGGCTCAGAAGACTCGCCGTGTGCGGTGTGAAGCCAAGTGTACGCTCACCCTAGCTAGGGGGGCAGTCAAACAAAACAGGCACAACGACGCGATCGGCCTTATTAATGATGCCCTCAAACTAGGAGTGGCGGAGGACGATGGAGCTATTGAAGCCCAATGCTACAACAACCTTGGAATTATTGCTTACAATAGCGCGGATTATGAGGTCGCCAAACAACATTACAACAGAGCCCTGGAGATTTGGCATATTTTGGGCGTTCAGCGCGGTATTGCCGGGTGCCTGCAAAATATAGGCCTAATTAATTGGTTGCAGGGCGATCATTTGGCGGCACAGCTACGTTATACTGAAGCAAGAGAGGCGTGGGAACATACAAACGATCTCACCAGCATGGCTGCTTGTCTGCTCAACCTCGGGAGCCTTGAGTGCGACGGTGGGAACTACGAAAATGCACGTACTTGGATGGAAAAGGCCCTTAAGCTAGCTAGGCGGTTAGGTGATTCAGTTGCCATAGCAAACAGCCTCAATAACCTTGGTGTCGTTCTAATTGAGCTTTCACAGCATCTGGAGGCTGCAAGATATTTGGAAGAGGCTAGCCAACTCTACGACCAAGCCGGTAACAAGCTGGGAGCCGCTTTTTGTAAATATAACATGGGGCTTATATATTACGAACGACGGGAAACTCGACGTGCAACTGCACTGTTACTGCAATCACTCGAGTTGCGCATCAATACAGGTGATAAGCGCGGAGTGGTTGAGAGTTTAGAGTTACTTTGCGCGGCTTCGGCGGAACATGTTAACGATGAATTGATGAGTGCCATCCTAACAGCACTGCGCACAGCCAGACAGGAATTGAACATGCCGCTCATCCATCGTCGAAGTCACATTTTGGACCAACTTGCCATTGCAGTAACTCGTTCATCCAAATCCGAGCACAGATCAGCGGCGAATAGTAGAACGACTCTTACGTTGGATATGGCTGCGGAGATGTTAGTATCCGAAATTAAAAATCCAATTTCCGATGCTGTTGTCAGCACAAACTAAACTGCTTCCGGGTAGGAGCCTAACACCCTCACAAACAAAGTATGTTCCGAGAGCAGGTGAAGAGCCTTACTGACGGCTAAATCGCGCACGTGCCCCTGAACATCAATGTAGAATAGGTACTGCCATGCCGTCGTCTTAGCCGGTCTGGATTCGATCATTGTGAGGTTTACATCATATTTTTCGAACGCATTTAATGCATGTACTAACTCACCTGCCCGATTATGAACCGCGAACATAAGTGACGTCTTGTCCTTGCCAGTCGGTTCTGGTTCGTTATAACCTAGTACGAGGAACCGTGTGCGATTCGTAGGATTATCTTCAATGTGAGGACAGAGCACATCTATTTGGTATCGCTCGGCTGCAAGGACGGTGGCAATTGCTGCGCTTTCATTGTCCTGTGAGGCCTGTTCGGCGGCTTTGCTTGTACTGCTGGCCTCAATCACCTCGACACCCGGTAGGTGGTTTTGCAACCACTGCCTGCACTGAGCAAGTGGTTGAAAATGCGAGTACAGGCGCTTGATGCCTTCAAGGCTTTCTGCGTTAGACAGAAGATTGTGCGTAATGGGCTGAAATACCTCGGACACCACACGAAGGTTGGAATTCATGAATGTGTCCAGAGTCTCCGGGACGACTCCAGCCCACGAGTTTTCAACGGGTACAATGCCATAGTCGCTGCCATTGCGCTCGACAGTGGCGAAGACCTCGGATATGCTGCTGACAGGTACCATTTGGGATGATGAGCCAAATCGAGCAAGAGCTGCGAGGTGACTGAACGTCCCCTCCGGCCCTAGGAACGCGACGCCAAGCTGCTTCTCGAGAGCACGGCAGGCTGAGATAATCTCGCGATAGATTGCGCGCACAGAGTCGTTTTCTAATGGGCCCGAATTGCCGCTAAGAAGTTTTTTGTACACATTGTGCTCTCGTTCCGGGGTAAAATAGTGGGAACGGGTGGAAGCCTTTGCCAAGCCAATTTTCTGCGCCATCTCCGCACGCCGGTTAAGAAGCTGCAAAATCTGATCATCTATTCGGTCAATCTCTTTTCGCCATTCCGGGAGACTCATGAGTAGGAAGAACCCTTTCCACGACAACAGTACTGTACAAGATATTCAGAATACCACACGCCGACATACTTTTTCATCTTACGGTCTGTGGCCCGGAATTCTCTTAGTTGAGCTGGCGCCAACGAAGGGAGCGTGTAAGTTCAATGGCTAAAAGCAGATGGTTTTCTAAACCTGCAGGTCGCAATGGCACAACTGTCAGCAATATGCCTGAGGGACTTTGGGTTAAATGCCCGCGATGTGCGGAGATACATTTTGCCAAGGATATTGAGCGCAACCTTCGTATCTGCACCAAGTGCGATTACCACTACCGCCTACATGCAAACGAGCGCATCGCTCTCACTGTAGATGATGGCAGTTTCAATAAGATAGATGACCACGTAGTTTCCCGTGATCCTCTTGGTTTCCCTGGTTACCCCGATAAGCTTGCGCGAGCCATGAGCTCTACTGGCCTAACCGATGCAGTGGTTTGTGGAGAGGCCACGATTGATGGTAGACGGTGCATTGTAAGCGCCGCCGATTTCGACTTCCTGGGGGGCTCGATGGGTAGTGCGGTTGGTGAACGGCTAGTCCGCTCAATGGAACTTAGCGTTGAGAAGCGCCTTCCCTTTGTTCTTTTCACGGCGAACGGCGGCGGAGCGAGGATGTTTGAGGGCCTGTTATCTCTCATGCAGATGGCGAAAACCAGTGCAGGTTTAGCCAGAATGGAGCGCGCTGCCGTCCCGTACATAGTTGTCTTGACTGACCCTACCATGGCTGGTGTTTATGCTTCATACGCCTCTCTAGGCGATATCATCCTGGCTGAACCGGGCGCGTTAATAGGGTTTGCAGGCCGGAGAGTTGGAAACCAGGATATGGGTATGAAGCTTCCCGATGATTTTCAATCTAGTGAGTTTCAGTTTCGATGCGGCATGATTGATCAAATTGTTCACCGCCGCGATATTCGTAACACGTTGTCCACGTTGCTTATGCTCTTTGCAGAGGAGGATGCGAATGCTCAAGCCTCTGCTTGATTTCGAGAAACCAATCGCCGAGCTAGACTCGCTTATTGAGGAACTGAAGCGCTCTGCTGCCAATGACGAACGCAGACGAGAGGCAGAGCATGACAACGTAGACATTGAGAGCGAGATCGCCCGCGTTGAAGAACGCCGCGAGCAGATAATGCGAGAGGTTTTTGCCAATCTAACCCCTTGGAATCGAGTCCAGATGGCGAGGCACCCAATGAGGCCGTACACTCTCGATTACATACAAGCAATTTGTACTAATTTCATCGAGCTACACGGCGACCGAATCAACGCAGACGACCCTGCAATTGTAGGCGGTTTCTGTCAGCTTAACGGACGTACGGTAATGGCAATTGGGCATCAAAAAGGCCGAGACCTTAAAGAGCGACAACATCGAAATTTTGGCAGTGCTCGGCCAGCAGGATTTCGCAAGGCATTGCGGTTAATGCAGCTGGCTGCCCGGTTCCGTAAGCCCATCATTACGTTCATAGACACTCCAGCCGCGGAAGCCAACCTGATGGCTGAGGAGGAGGGTATTAGCCGTGCGATCGCTTACAACATACAGCAGATGTTTCACTTGCCTGTGCCTGTTATCGTCGCAGTTATAGGGGAGGGCGGGAGTGGTGGAGCACTAGGCATAGCGGTAGGCGATAGGGTCATCATGATGGAGCATGCGATTTATTCCGTTATTCCGCCCGAGTCATGCGCTGCGATACTGTCCGAGTTTGGCCGCGATCGCGGTAGAGCGTCAGAAGCAGCTGCAGCACTCAAATTGACAGCGCAACATGCCCGCCAGTTTCACATTGCTGACTGCATCGTACCCGAGCCTCTGGGAGGAGCGCATCGCGATGCTGCCGCAGCGGCACGGGCTCTTGGTGACGTTATTTCCGCTCAGTTGCTTGAGTTGGAATCGATACCTACTGCTGCTCTCCTGGATGAGCGCTATCGACGATATCGCGCCATTGGCAGTTGGGAGGAGATAGAGCACGCGGCAGTTGCACTGCCCTTGCCGTCAAGTCACGTCGAGGGTCCGTTGTCGTGATAACAAAATCGTTCGATGTCCTCGTACACTAAGTATATTGGCCTTCACTTCCACGCACGTATACCGAACCGCAGTGGTTCGACGTGCAAGATTTTACTTGGGCGATCTGTTGCCGAGCGGTATTTCGTATTAATTGAGGAGGGTGTGTTGCTGTTGAATATTTCTTATGGTGGTAGTACGCAGTGAAACGGTCTTCGGAGTCTTTACGCACCACGTCGTTCGTCCTCATAGCCCTCTTCGTGTTTCTGGCAGACCAATTGAGTAAGGCCTGGATCCAGAGCCATATGCTGGTTGACAGCGGCTCGACGCCCATCTTTGGTAGATTTCTAGAGCTAACGCTTACCCATAATACCGGTGGTGCGTGGGGCATGCTGCCTCAGGGTAATCTGTTTTTTGTTGTCTTTGCATTGTGTGCTTCGGTCGCACTCGTACTAGGCTACATCAAAAGTGGCAAGGAACTGCTCTCGGGTTCGGCGTTTGCATTGGCGCTGGGCGGGGCATTCGGGAATCTACTAGACCGAGTAACTCACGGATATGTTGTAGATTTTTTTGACGTTCGCATTATCCATTGGCCAATTTTTAACGTCGCTGATTCCGCCATTACTCTTGGGATCGTATTGTTAATGTACCACTTTGCGCTTGACGGTCGACAACCGAGGCCGGCAGCTAACGCTAATCCCAACGACGCAACCAATTCCGCAGTCGACGCTGAACTGTAAGAGGAAGAAAATGCATCCCATTCTGTTTCATGTCGGTAGCTTCACTGTCCGGTCGTACGGGGTATTAATCGTTCTTGGATTCTCCGTTGGCTTGTGGCGTGCGATACGAGTACTAACGCACCGTGCCACAGCATTGCCAGAGGAGTCTCCTCGCCGTGTATCGCCCGATGCTATGTTTGACATTGGTTTCTACGGACTATTGCTAGGAATGGTGGGTGCCCGGCTGGCCTTTGTGATGCTTGACTGGAGCGACTATGCCCATAATCCTCTTTCAGCTCTTGAAGTGTGGCAGGGCGGTCTCACTGTCCAGGGCGGTATGATTGCCGGCATCATATTCATGGTTTGGTACTGCCGACGCAAACGAGTAAATCTTGCGTGTGCTGCCGATGTTGCTGGTGTTTCATTTCCGCTGGCGTATGCCATAGGCAGAATAGGGTGTCTGCTTAACGGCTGCTGTTACGGAGCACCCACAAACTTGCCTTGGGGCATTCGCTTTCCCAGTGAGGAAGACCCTGGTACCCTCACGCCACCCAGTCATCCAATTCAGTTGTACGCTACAATACTTAACTTAATTTTCTTTGCGATTTTAGTTAAATGGGAAAAGAAAAAGCGTCCTGACGGTGAACTGTTCTGGGCCTACATTGCAATGTATGGAGCATATAGGTTTGCAATGGAATTTTTGCGGATAGGTGCGACGTCGAGCTACGATATTCCCAGTCTTCATTTAACGTACACACAGATTTTCAGTGCGCTGATGGTAGTAGTGGGTATAGCTGGAGTAAAATACGTTCGCGCAAAATGTGTATGGTATAAAGATGTTGAGATACCGCCGATGCCAAGCAACACAGTACCATCTACCAATGCTACAGTACAACCATAAAATAATTTTTGCCAGCCCATTTCAAGGAGCTGCCCATGCCGCGCAGACTGATTGGTGTGACCGCAGCTAACGTTGCTGCGCAGGATCACTCCGTAAGGCGACTGGCCTGTAATTTAGTATATTTAGAGGCCATTGAACGTGCGGGAGGAATTCCCGTTGTGTTGCCAAATACGACAGACCACGACTTACTGCCGCGTATCCTTGGTACATTAGACGGGCTGTTAGTAACTGGGGGAGCGGATGTATCGCCGGCCTACTATGGCCAGGCTCCCCATCCTGCACTAGGTGATGTGGATACGTGCCGAGACGCAATGGAGATTCCGTTGGTACGGTCAGCTATTCAAGAAGATGTTCCATTGCTTGCCATTTGCCGAGGGATGCAAGTCTTAAATGTTGCCATGGGCGGCACATTGTACCAACACCTTCCAGAACAACGTCCCTCACCAATTCATCACGTGCAAAGTGGGCCACGAAGTGCCTTCAGCCACACTGTGGAGGTAGCAGAGGAAACGTTGCTCGCGGACATTGTAGGTTCCGGCGAGATGCATGTGAATTCACTGCATCATCAAGCCGTTTGTCAACCTGCCGAGGGATTCACCATCACTGCACTTGCACCGGATGGAATAATTGAGGGCATGGAACGCCCCCAAAACCGATTTGTAGTAGCAGTACAGTTCCATCCGGAGGAAACCTCTGTTCACGACGACCGAACACGCAGGTTGTTCACTACCTTTCTTGAGGCCACATAGTGTCTATTCGTGGGGTTCAACTCGTTCACATTTCCCTCATCAATGAGTTAAGCCGCTTGACTATCCTCAAGAGGATATAAACAAGCGGCTTAACATTTCACTTATTGTATTGCTGAGGTTACTTTTTAGCGGCTGCCTGCAACTTTAGGATCTCTTGCAGCAAGCCAGCAATCGGGAAGACGCCAGCCACCTGAACGCAGGGTTTTCCTGACTGTTCACACAGATTAAGTGCACCATGCCAATCTTTGCGGCTAAAGCGTACGGGCAGTACCACCAAGTCAGCGCCAGCTACAGCAGCTTCCAGGCGACTGAGAGTGTCCGCTGTTGTGAGCGCGGGCCATATTAGTTCTTCTGGATCGAGTACCTCTCGGAGTTTCAGCATGCCGGCTTCGCTTTTTACATCTCCCAGCACTAAAATGCGCTTCGAGTGAGTAAAGTTGCGAACCTGCTCGATTACGTCGCTCAACTCCTTGAGCGTTTCTGCCGAGTCGACATCTATAGCGTCTAAGCGACCCGCGCGCAGTCGACTTTCCCAGTCGAGCTGAATTTCTCGGACAGTGTCGCGGAACCGATCATCACCTTCTAGAAGCGCGGCCCATGGGAGTAGTGCTGCACGTAAACGTGGATCGGTAGCCGGTGTGTTAACCATTTTAACCTGGATTACAACATCGGCTAGTTCTGCTGCGCTTTTCTCAACATCACTACCAAAGTCTGGTTGGTTAACCAGCTGGATAAGTGCTTCGACAGCGTGGCCACGGCCCTCGGCGGCGGCAAGTGGCAGCCTTGCCTGGTCCCACGCAGCGTCCAACTTTGTAGCTTTATCTACGAGTTCTACGATGGGGACTTTTGGCCGAAGGCTGAACAGATAGCATTGTGCATCTCGGGCCCACATACGAAGGTCATCAAACAGCTGCTGCTGAAATGGATCACGTGCGCCGATCCTGAACAGGAGACGATTGAACCGTTGCTGGATAGCTGCAACAGACTCTGCCAGCGGCTGCACATCCTGCACGGTGAGGCGTTCTCGATTCTCTACCCACCATTCGAAGGCTTCCTGCGCACGGGCCGTCTCTTCGTGTCGTTCCGCTAGTTCGCCCCATTGAAAAGCAGTTGGATGGTGTTCAAGTTCGCGGTCGGCAGAAACCGTGTACTCATGGTCACCTGCGGCCTCACGAAGGGCATCGATGTCATTGGAGAGTTCTGTTACCGCTACTACTTCCGTGTCGGCAGCTTCTTCTTCCAGCCTGCGCATTCTGCAGGCAATACCACGGAGACGCAATGCATTTGGAACATGAAGCTCGCCGTTTTCGCGCTTTAGTGGAAACACATCGTTCCATGTGCGAACCAGATCGCGTAGCTGCACTGCTTCGGCCTCAATCTCCACGAGTGGGCGCATTGGTTGACGAGGCATCCGAGCTACTTCTGTATCAATTTTAGGGGTAAGCGGGCTAGAGGTTCGAATAGCCAGTGGGCTAGGTGCGCCTGTTAGCCCTTCTGCCGACGTATCCCGAAGGTCGTGCAGCGGTGAAGCAGAGTGCAGCGAGGCTGGGCGCGGGGATGGTGGTTGTTGCGAAGGCTGCCAGGGAGCAACCGCAGCGCCACCACTAGAAGTCGCCTGTGCCAGTGCCTCCAGCAATTCACGAACCGCAACCCTTACCTGCCACAATTCGTTATAGAGGCTGTTGTCCTCTACCGCCCGAGCGGTTTGCAATAGTCGAGTGAGCCGGTCAAAGGCACCGCGAAGAAAGTGAGTGCGCTGGGCGGCATACTCAGCCAGGCGATACTGGACTTGTTGACAGTAAGCATCAAACGCTTCTTGAGAGCGAAGGGGCGACCCCTCTGACCGTGCTCCAGGATCCGCAGCGCGAACTGCTTCAGGCTGAACACTGCCAGTAAGAGGTTTAAATGTACCATACTCGACTTCAGACATGAAGAATGGGCACTCCTGTTAGAATGTGGTGATTCCGCAGCAGGACTAAAAGTTTAATCCGGACGTTACTGGGAGTCAGAATGGAAATCATAACAAATAAACGCACCTAAACTACATCCTCAATCCACTGTGTTAGGAGGTAAAGTGTTTGAGGCCTTCCTGATAAGTTGAAAGATTATAGCATACCAATTGTCCAAAAATAGTGCCAATTAAGTTTACACGTGGACAATTTAAGCAAATGCATGTACAGAGAAAATCACATAGTAGCGAAATTGCGAGACGCGATTTCTGAAAACCTAAGCCTGTCGAACAACTGCCGGGGAAGGATTCGAACCCTCGACCTACTGATCCAGAGTCAGTTGTGCTACCGCTGCACTACCCGGCACCAACAGTCTCAGAGTATACCTCCTTAGATAGTCCCTGTCAAGCACCGAGGAGTTGTACCCTTTACAGAAAACAACACCGCTATAGGTTAGACGACATAACATCGCCTTAATGTTTCATTCCTGTCCACCTTAGAATTTCCACAGGAAACGGACATGTGTTGTCATGTTGGCAGTGGAACCTTTGAGCGTGTAATCTGGTCAGTGGTAACGGACCACGGCAAATCGCACTGTGAGTTGTTGGCTGCATACCGCGCGATGCAGCATTTAGGCGGTAGACTAAGGTGTCCGTCGCGTGCAAAATACATTGCTATATCAAGAGGTCCTGCATGCTCCAACGACTGTTTCATCTAGATGACCGTAACACTTCGGTACGAATTGAGGTCACGGCTGGTTTGACTACCTTTATGACAATGGCTTACATTATTGTCGTAAATCCCTCAATCCTGGACCAAATACCCGGTTTGCGTCACGCCAGTGTTTCCTTAGCCGCAGCCACCTGCATTGCTGCCGCGGTACCTACGATCATAATGGGCTTGTTCACCAATACTCCATTCGCTTTAGCGCCTGGAATGGGCCTGAATGGTGTTTTAACGTACACAATATGTCTTCAGGATCATGTTCCGTGGCAGACCGCCATGGGGATTGTTTTTATTGAGGGTGTCATTATCATGCTGCTCGTTGTCACACGCACGCGGGAGGCTGTAATGAACGCTATTCCACTGGATTTAAAGCGAGCTATATCGGTAGGCATCGGTTTGTTTATTGCCTATTTAGGTTTGAGACAATCTGGCCTAACGGGTATAGATTACTCCAGCGCGACGCTTACAGGGCGGCTGCCGCATCACCTGGGAGTAATGTTTGGCGGGCTTGCACTAATTTTGACGGTTATTCTTTTCGTGCGGAAGGTACGTGGATCTCTGCTCATTGGGATTGCCATTATGACGGTTTTGGGACTGGCCGCTCATTTAACCCATCTACCTAGTACGACAACAGCATTCGTTATCCCACAACTCAGCACCACATTTCACGCCAACGTACTAGCCGCATTGCAACCAGGAATGTGGGCAACTATACTTGCATTCGTTATGAGCGATTTCTTCGATGCCATGGGAACAGTGGTAGGGGTCGGGCAGCAAGCTGGTTTGGTTGACTCCAGCGGAAATATGCCTACATTGCGGAATGTCCTGCTGGTTGACGGATTTGCAGCGATGTGGGGCGGTATCTGCGGAACTTCGAGTGCGACTACCTATATTGAAAGTGCTAGCGGCGTAGCAGAAGGCGGCCGCACAGGATTAAGTTCACTTGTTGTAGGAGTTATGTTTCTACTAGCAATCCTCGCAACACCCTTAGTGACGATAATACCGTATCAGGCGACTGCACCGGCGCTTTTGGTCGTTGGTTTTCTAATGTTGGCCACCATTACAAAGATCGATTGGGGAAACGTCGAGACGAGCATTCCGGCATTTATTACCATTGTCACCATACCATTTAGCCACTCTATTGCTCAGGGAATTGGCCTGGGGTTTATCGTGTTCGTGGCAGTTATGGCCGCAAGTGGAAAGCTGCACAAGGTTAGTCCCATATTGCTGATCGTTGCGGCGCTATTTCTCGTATCATTTATTTACTAGGCGGTAGCAGCTCCTTGGTCATTTAATTTACCAAAGAGCTGCGCAGTTTAACTATTTGCCCTTTCGCACTACTGGCCACTGTACGATGTTGTGAATTTTACCATCGCGTATGTCGGCCGTAAATTCATTCCAGAGTGTTGGTAAATCCTCACCGGTGTACTGTTTAAACAGGTCGTCTTGGTATTTGTTCTGGCGGAGTGCATAGTTCAACTGGTATATGATATGTCGGTCGTGTTTAACCTCAATCCAGCGCAGGAACGCGGCTGTAGTGCGATATGCATCGGTATAGTGAGCGGTGTCCGGATTTACTATTGGGCGAGGGCTCTTGGGTTCGTAATGGTAGAACCGCACGTAATCTGCAATTCCTTCAACTAGCCATCCAGCGTTGTAACTAGGGTATTGCTGAACGACGTGAGTTAGTTCGTGCACAATCATCCCGATGTCTTGTGGATTGCTGCGAATGTATTGGGCCGAGGCAAATATGTGGGTACCAGTGGTATAAGCAACCCCGTCCATGGGCTGTATTGTAATTTCAGCGGCGGTTGGGGGCTCAAATCCCGGACTAGCCAATATTCGACAAATCCTAGGATACCAAGTTAAAGCTGTTTTACGCGCCTTTTCGGCCCAGGACTCCAAGTCAGGCGCTTTTGAAGTGTCCAGCGTGATTGTAACATGGGCGTGGTATTCGTTTTGCGCAGGTGTAGTTGGAGTGCCAGTCGTTGGTGTTTGGGCGTTTGCTGCTACGGCAATCGTGCTGGTGGCCAATACAGCTAATAGCGGAAGTGCAGTGATGCGACTCATAGTAACTCCTGATGTGAAACGAGGATGGTTGTAAATGGTTCAAGAAAGTTTGCTAACTTGCTCTAAAAGGTAGACGTGGAAAGAATGTTGTAGTTTCTGGAAAAATTTGGGGCAGCATGGATATTATCCATACTGCCCGCATTTTCTACTTCAGGAACAATTCAATCACTGGCACATCTGGGTCTGGTTGTTGTATCGGCAGCTCAAGAGTAAGGAGAGTCTTTGATTTCTCAGCAGGTTTCATCTGTCCGAAGGATTCTTCTGGAATACTCTCCAGCATTCGTAGTTCCGAGGCGTCATTGAGCAACTGTGCATATTCCACCCGGCCGCCAAAACCGTCCAAATGAAGATGACGAAACGGCCATGCAAAACAATGAACGTAAAGGCGCTTGGTGGTTGGGTTGTAGGTGAGTCTGCAATCTTGCGGGGTTGCGAATTCGGATGGTGCTTGAGTACATCCATAAATTGATCGACTATGCCGACGCATCCACCTACCCATACCGCGCAGTCTGTCTAGCGCACGCTGATCGAATTCACCACGGCCCGTCGGGCCAACATTAAGTAGTAGGTTTCCACCTTTACTTACGCTGTCAACCAGCATCTGCAGAAGCATTGTGACCGATTTCCAGCTGCTTTCATCGCGGTGATACCCCCACGAACCGCTAAAGGTTTGACATGCCTCCCACACCACGGGCTTGCCGTTAACGCGTACCCACTCTCGCGGTTGATACTGCTCGGGTGTCTTCACGTCCTGATCTATCTGAAGGCGGTCATTCAGGATGATATTTGGTTGTAGTGATCGTATCAATTCAATCAGCTTTTCACTTTGCCATTCGGCCTTTCCTTTTCCTGGAAACCGGTCGGTTTGGCCAACTGAAAAGTCATACCACAGTATATCTACCTGACCGTAATTTGTGAGCAGCTCACGCGTTTGGCCGTGTAGATATTCCGCGTACTTCGTGAGGTCTTTTTGCCCCTCTCCGGCAGCATAGGCAGCGTTATCGCGCATGGGGTGGTGGGTGTCAAGTGTGTAGTGAGGGTGATGCCAATCAAGGAGTGAATGGTAGAACCCAACCCGCAAATTATGTTTGCGAAAACTATCTACCATTGGCCGAAGCAAATCACGTCCCGCAGGGGTATTGGTTGCTTTATAATCCGTTAATTTGGAATCAAATAGTGTGAAGCCCTCGTGATGTTTCGTGGTTACTACGAAGTACTTCATTCCCGCCTCTTCCGCAGCGGTCGCCCAAAGCTCGGGATCATACAGGTCAGGATCAAAGTGCTTGAAGTACTTGTCGTACGTCTCTGTGTCGATTCGCTCGTTACTCTTGACCCATTCGTGTCTGGCTGGCAGCGCGTAGAGCCCCCAGTGGATGAACATACCAAAACGATCGTGGACAAACCAGTCTGTGTCGCCTGCAGTCTTCTCGGGTAAAAGTGTCACCGATTGTGCCCCCTTTAAGGTGAGCCGGAATAGGCCGGCTACTGAGCATTTCGATAAACCGATGTTGACTTCCTGCCTGAAAAATTCTCGGTCTGCGTTACCGATAAAATCCTGCGAGGCAATTGTGGAGTCGAAAAACGGACGGTCCAAATAAGCTTAGAATGCGCTCAAATCACAACGATGCACTGCTTGCAGCATTCTGTGCAACTACCATGGCAATCGCAAGCCTACCTGCATGTGATAGGCTAAGCGACGCCCCAAGTGGCTCCTGTCCGCCAGGTGTGACGAGCACGATGTAGGGTGCGCCCGAGGGCAATTTACGTATTTCCAGGCACCTGTTATCTACCGATATCAAACTTGGTATACACTTTTTCACCGCTTCCTTTGCACACCATCGCGCAGTAAAATGTACGCGGGGATCAAGCTGCGCTATACAGTAGGTAATCTCTGCATTTGTGAAATTGTCATTGTAAAACGGATGCGTTGAGAAGTCTGCCGTGTCTGGGAGGGAATCGGCGTATTCAATGTCCACACCGCATACTACTGCTGGGTTCATTGAGCTCCCTGAATTTTTATTCATTGATATGCGTCCCCGCAATTATCGAATACCTTCTAGAAGTTGCGAGGTTATTTGGACTTAGTTTCATCGCGGTCGCCACTAGCCCGGTAAACGTCCAGAATGTCACCCAGTCCATAAACCTTCTGTATAATCTCGTCAAGATGGTCTGTGTTTTTCACCTCGATCGCCAGCTCAAAAGTTGCAGTTCGATCCCTGTGCGACTGCGTTTTAACAGCAGTGATGTTGGTCTTTGCTTCGCCAAATACGGTCCCAACGTCAGCGAGCAGACCAGTTCTGTCTAACGTAATAACGGTAAGGTAGACCTGATACACCTGTCCCTCGTTTCCCCCATACTCTACAGGTACGCATCGGTCGGGTTCCGTCGCCAGGTAATGGCGTGCGTTGGGACATTCGCGGCGGTGGAGGGCCATTCCTCGCCCTCGCGTTACGTAACCTACTACGTCGTCTCCAGGTATTGGAAGGCAACACCTTGATCTCCTAAACAGGACGTTGTCGGTATCAATTGAACCAGCGGTAACTTTTAACTTGCGGTCGTCAGCCCGCTTGCCACCTATTTGAATGCCACGGTCTACTTCTGGCACAGGCTTAAGGCGATTAAGCACCGTTAGTGCCGCGAGCGCACCATAGCCGATTGAGGCAAGCAACTCGACTTCGCTCGGCATGTTGAACTCTGAAGCAATTGTCTTAAGAACCTCATCCTTGAGAAGATCTCGAGGCGAGTCTGGCCAAGCTTTGGGATCCCTGTCAATTTGATGAGCAAGTTCTTTTTCAAGCAGTTCGCGCCCCCGTTGAACGTTTTCTACTTGATGGAGGCGTTTAAAATAGCCTTTTATTTTGCTGCGTGCATGGGAGGTTTTGGCGAGTGCTAGCCAGTCTCTACTTGGATTCGCGTTTGGGCGTGTGAGAATCTGTACTACGTCACCGTTATGGAACTGGTAGGCCAGGGTAACCATGCGCGCATTTACTTTGGCGCCTACGCAATGGTCACCGACCTCGCTATGCACGCGGTATGCAAAATCTATGGGTCCGCTACCTGCCGGCAGGTCCACAACATCGCCTTTTGGCGTGAACACCACAACCTGGTCTGTAAACAGATCCTCAGTCACATTACGCATAAACTCATTGTGATCGCGGCTGTCCGCCTGCCAATCGAACAGTTGTTGGCGCAGAAACGACAGGCGACGCTCAAACTGATCGCTGGTTTTACCGCCCTCTTTATACTGCCAGTGTGCTGCGACGCCAAATTCTGCCGTGCGGTGCATCTCCCATGTGCGTATTTGAACCTCGAGTGGAGTACCGTGTGGACCCAGTACCTTGATGTGCAGCGATTGGTACATGTTGGATTTCGCCTGCGCAATATAATCCGTGAACATGTTCGGAATTGGCGACCATAACGCACTCACGATGCCAAGGCACTGGTAGCACTCACTTCGCGTCGAAACAATTACACGTAAAGCAGTAAGGTCGTAAAGATCCGTAAAATCCAGGCCTTGCTGTCGCATCTTATTGTAAATGCTGTAGAGGTGTTTAGGACGTCCCTTTACTTGCGCGGCAATTCCGTCCTCTAAGAGTCGTTGCTGCAAGAGCGCTATAGCCTCATCCACCTCAGCCTGTCGTTCCTCGCGATTGCGTGCCACCATCGCTGTTATTTCCTGGAATGCCTCAGGTTCCACGTAGGAGAATGCCAAATCTTCTAACTGCCATTTCAGTTGCCATATTCCTAACCGATGTGCTATAGGCGCGAAGATTTGCAAAGTTTCAGAGGCCATGCGCAACTGACGATGGGGGGGTAACGCACTGAGGGTGCGCATATTGTGCAATCTATCTGCTAATTTTATGACGATCACTCGCAGGTCCCGCGCCATTGCGAGGAAAATCTTGCGAAGGTTTGCTGCGTTTTTCTGAATCTCTGCTTGGCGTTTGCGGCGATTGATTGTTGCCTGATGCTCAGGTTCAACGGCGTCATCCGGGCGCTCTTTACCCTCATCGATGCCGATATTCTGGAGCTTTGTGACGCCATCGACAAGTACGGCGACCTCGTGACCAAACTGAGCCTCAACCTCCTCTATGGTCACACCACAATCTTCGACGGTATCATGCAATATGCCGGCGGCAAGGGTTTGTTCGTCCATTTCGAGGTCGGCAAGGATTTCCGTCACCTCTACTGGGTGCACGATGTACGGTTCGCCGCTTCGCCTGCGCTGCGTAAAGTGCTTTTCAAAGGCAAATCGATAGGCCCATTCGACAAGGTCGACATCAGCATTTGGCCTGTAAACACGAAGCCGGGCTTTTATGCGTTCCAGACCCTGGTCAGCTTCACGAAATGCCGCCTCGGCGCGCTTTTCCATGTCGTCGTTGGACTCGGGTATTGCTGAAGTCATAAACGCTGTTCACCTGTTAACAACCAGTATTCAACCGGAGCGACGAGTGCCTGAAATGCACGGTACACGTAGTGCACGTAGTTCAGTGTACCATGATATATTTATCGCTAGTCGGACACACCTGTGCGTCAGCTTACAGAACTAAATATGTTCTCGTATATGTGCCAACGAGATGGTTGGGTACATCGCAATCGGTCTGCATAACCCAGGGATTATTACTATATTGGTATACGAAGTGCGGCCACTGTAGAATTACATTTAAAGAAGTATGTGAGCCGCGGTAAGGATGTTTAGTGGTCGTTGGCACCAACTATGCCATGTAGTACGTTGGGTACAATTGAATGTAAACTGTAATAAATCAGTGCACACTGGAGGCGCAAATGTTTACCGGTATAGTTGAGGCTTTGGGCCGCGTACATGAGATTACGCTTGGGGCGCAATCTGCGCGCCTCACTGTCAATTGTTCTGCCATTGCTGCTCAGGCAGTAATTGGCGAGAGTGTGGCTGTTAATGGTTGTTGCCTTACAGTGGTTGCTATTTTGGGCGATGGTTTAACATTCGATGCAGTGCCGGAGACGCTACGGATGACGAACCTTGGCGACTTACTACCAGGGGATCCTGTGAACATTGAGCGCCCGTTGTCGGTCAACGCACGATTGGGAGGTCACTTTGTTCAGGGGCACATTGATGGCATTGGAACGATCCGATCGATAACGCCTGAGGACAACGCAATGATCTACTCGATTGAAGTGGATCCAAGCCTTCAAAAGTACCTTATTGCCAAAGGGTCAATTGCAGTTGATGGCATTAGCCTTACTGTTGCACGAATGGAATCATTCGGATTCTCAGTGTGGATCATACCGCATACTATGGAGGTTACAACACTAGGCTCTAAGCAAGTTGGGAGCAAAGTTAATATTGAGTGTGATGTGCTGGGAAAATACGTTGAACGGCTACTTTCATTTGGTACTAACCAAAATGTAACGGCTTCCACGATTCTTGCACAATGTTAGTAGAGGAAGTTTGTACTAGTGATGGGTAATTTGCTGGGCACTGTTGTCGAAGACCGTCAACCGGTCATCGAGTCGATAAATGTTGGCCGTCCTCAATGGCACGAAAGTGCAGTAGAGTTTTCAGACGCCAAGAGGTGGTATTCCGGCATTTTTAAGACTCCAATAAGCACACCGGTATTATTAAATGAGTGCAATCTGGCGGGCGATGAGCAGGCGGACCGTGTTAATCACGGCGGACGCGATAAAGCGATAATGGCCTATGCGTCTTTGAACTATCATCACTGGTTAACGGACTTAAACCGTTCAGATCTGCCTTTTGCAGCATTCGGTGAAAACTTTACCTTATCTGGCTGCACCGAAGCAGATATTTGTATAGGTGACACATTTGAGGTGGGGGCCGCAACAATTCAGGTCTCCCAACCACGCCAGCCGTGCTGGAAACAGGAACGGCGTCTTTCAGTTCCCGGGTTGATCCAAAAGATGATTGTAACCAGTCGAACCGGCTGGTATTTCAGAGTCATTCGTGTGGGGTTCGTTCAGACCGGTGATCCGTTGCGGCTAATATCACGCCCCAACCCTGATTGGACTATAGAAGCTGCCAATAGTGTCATGTACGGTCGACCGATCGTACCCTCGCATGATGTTGCGTTGGCTGGCTGTCCACTACTTTCTGAAGCGTGGGTGAATGCTCTGACTAAACGCTCGAAATAGCGATTCTTTCTTGGCAGCACCACCGCGTTAACGGCGCGTGATTGACAAGATTATTAGCCTTGGGCTATACTTTAGAACAATGGAATGCACAGATCTAACCGATGGTCGCGCTTTCGGCTGGATCAAGAGGTAGTTTATCCTCATAATGAATAGCTCTAGTATCCCCGGCAAACCCCTTAACTCTATCGTGGAAGCTTGTCCTCCTTCAGGAATTCGCCGATTTTTCGACATCGCTCGCCAAATGGAAGGCGTTATAGCTCTTGGGGTAGGCGAGCCAGATTTTGTTACTCCGGACGTAGTTAGAATTGCTGGAATAAAGGCGATTTCGGACGGTTTAACAGGATATACATCGAACAGTGGCTTGCTCGAGCTGCGAACTGCAATTTGTAACTACCTAGAACGTGCTTATGGAGTGCAATACTCGCCCGACCACGAGTGCCTGATTACAGTGGGCGTTTCCGAAGGTTTGGACCTAGCTTTGCGAGTGCTAGTTAATCCCGGTGATGAGATCATCGTTCCCTCACCATGCTACGTGGCGTACCTTCCAGGTATCGAATTTGTGGGCGGAGTACCCGTTACTGTGGAGACCGCTGCAGAAACTGGCTTCGCAATCGATCCTGAGGCGGTGGAGCGGGCGATCACACCGCGAACCAAAGCCCTTCTTATCGCATCACCTGCGAACCCGACAGGTGCTGTACAGCCCGCTCATGTATTGCAGCAACTGGTAAACCTCGCCGTTAAGCACGACCTGTACATAATTTCTGATGAAATTTACGAACGCCTCTGTTACGACAGCTCCACATTGTGTTTAGGAGCTCTCGAGGGTGCACGAAATCGTACCGTGATACTTAACGGCTTCTCAAAAAGTCACGCGATGACTGGCTGGAGGGTTGGGTATTGCTGCGGTCCAGAACATATCATCGCTTTAATGACGCGAATTCATCAATATACCATGCTGTGTGCACCGCACCTGTCGCAAGTGGCGGCAACCGTAGCGATGAATGAGGCGGACTCAGCAGTTCAGCTCATGATCAGCGATTATCGCGCACGTCGATCGGTATTTGTTACAGGCCTCAACGATTTAGGTTTAGAATGCAAAATGCCCGGTGGTGCGTTTTATGCCTTTCCCTCTATTCGGTCGTCCGGCTTGAGCTCGCAGGACTTTGCGGAGAAACTTCTATTTGAAGAGAAGGTGGCGGTTGTGCCTGGTGATGTGTTCGGTCCAGGCGGGGAGGGCCACATCCGTTGTTCCTATGCTGCCTCAGTAGCCTCGCTGAAGGAGGCGCTAGAGAGGTTGCAAGGCTTCCTTCAACGATACAGGGCATCGGGAAATAGCTCGCTGTGAGAAATTTCCTGGTATGCGCAATCACCGCTTTTACTGTCGTCAATATGATTGGCGTATGCCGAGCAGATCAGGATCTTCTGGCACCTTCTGCCACAACGTTGTATTCCAACCAACTGAAACTTACTGCCATAGGCGCGCCATGGCACCACGGTGACAGCTATTCGTGGCTGCAGTATGCTGCGCCTCAGGGAATCGAGTTTCAACTAGAGCGCACCAAATTGTCGCCTGATCGACCCAGCCGTTACGGACTAAATGTGGCCTATCCACTGTTGATTGATATAGGATCGATCCCTG
>DAIDKH010000054.1 GCA_027450145.1 Chthonomonadaceae bacterium
GCAGCGTGCAGATTCATCACTTTAAGTGCGACCTGTCGGTTCATCAGGGTGTCCCGTGCTAAGTAGACGATACCTGTGGCGCCGCTGCCCAAAACGTCTAGCTTTTCGTATTTGCCAACCATACCTAGTGTCATTTGTGCAAAACCTTCATACCTGCCGCAGCATTCGCAATGCCAAACTCCCATACTTTGTCATGATCAAGAACCATTAGGCCCACGTGCGGAACGAACGCTAACCTGCTAGGTTGTTTAAGTATCCCTTTACCCAAACTGGTCGCAATCAGTACACCGCTTTTGTTAAATTCCTGCACTGCATTGGTCGCTACGGCAATCTGAAATCGCTCGCCACGCGTGGTGAACGTAACGTCGGGTTGAGCCGATTTTGGCCGTGGCGCTTGAGGCGCGTCTAGTTTGAAACCAGGAAGCGGCGGCAGCTGTTGAGACGTGCCGATATCGTAACCAGTTAATGTACCTGACGTACTTGCGAGATAAATGGCATCCCCATCGACCGCCAGGATGTCGGGTCGAAACTGCCCTTTAACGAACAAAACCGGCGAGCTTTTAAGCTTGGTTACTTCGCTGATCACCGGTATATTATGAGGCACAGTTGACTTGGGAGGCGCAGCAGGAGGGGGATGTAGAAGAAGTTTGTGAGCGTATACTATCCACGCAAGTATTAGGGTAGACACAACACTCGCCACCAATAAGCCATGTTCTAACAGATACCACCCACTCCTATAAGACCTGGGGTTCGACGGATGTAAAGGCTCTTGCTGAATTTCAGAACGCGATGTTGCCTCAACTTTCATCGAATCGGCTGGAATGTAGTCCGCAATCACGATGGTGACATTGTCCTTGGCCTCGGTATGGAGGACCGCTTCCATTAGCTTTTCGGCGGCTCTTTGGCCCGACGGTTCTGGGCCAATTATTGATGCGATATCCGTATCCGAAAGCTCTGTGGTCAGTCCATCGGAACATAACAGCAGGCGATCATCCCGTTCGAGGTTAAGTTCGATAAGATCTGCTTCCACTGCGTCCGCTACACCTATTGCCCGCGTGATTACATTTCGAAATCGACTGCGTTCCGCCTCTTCGCGAGTCAGCTTACCCTGCCGCATCTCATCCCACACCATGGAATGGTCCTGGGTGAGTAGTCGAATTTCATTTCCGCGCAGGAGATAGCAACGGCTGTCTCCAACATTTGCGATAATTGCAGAATTGCTACTAATGATCACGCAAACTGCAGTTGCTCCCATTTCGGCAAGTCGACCACCACAATGCCTCTTATGGCGAACAGCGGTGTTTGCAGCATCTATTGCAGCCAGCAGGACTTGATCGACAGGTGGTAATGGGGAGGCGCTTAACCCAGATGCAACGGAGGCAGCGATATGTTGAACAGTGATACTAGAGGCTACGTCCCCACCCCCAGCACCACCCATGCCATCTGACACAATTAGGATTGCGGCTGCCGGCGGCACGCAATCCGGGGGAAGCAGCACTGCAAAGCTATCCTCATTTACACTGCGCTTTTTTCCCGGGTGTGATCTGTAGGCACATTGAACCTGAAATGGATTGGCGTCGTGGCTCATGGCCTTCTACTATCTTTAATGTGAAGCCCTATGAATACCGCCGACAAGAAAAGCAGCGCGATAATGTTGAGGTATCGAAAAAGGCCCAGAACTACGCTCCTTCGCCATCTAATCGCAACATTATATCCCCAACCATTAGCATGCTGCCGTTAGGTACTCGAACCAAATTTACCGGAGATACCGGGACGCCATCCACTTCGAGAACTGCCTGATTGTCAAGCTTCTCCACGAAGAATGAGTGATCTTGCTTTGTTATCCGCGCGTGCCGCATTGCGACGACCCGACTTGGCAGGACGATATCGCAGGTTGGGCTTCGCCCTATCACATTGTCGGACGCCAGATAAAATCGTTCATTTGTATGAAAATCTCCACACGCGACCAAGCATGCGGCTGCCGGTCGCATTATACGTGAAGGTGGTAATGGCCCAGAACCTGCACTCGCGCCTTCAGCAGCGGCTCCGCCAAAAGTCCCAATGATTTTTAGGTTGGTACCTTGCTCCTCGGTGCCGGTAGCATTAAAGCGTATATCGGTGCTGCCAATCGAAATGAGGTCGCCGTACGTTAGTGGTGACTTACTGACCTTTATACCATTGAGCAACGTGCCATTCAAACTTCCCAAATCCTCAATATAAGTGCGATTGTCCTGCCCAGTTGCCACAACTGCATGGGAACGTGAAACCTGGGTGTCATCCGGCAGAACAATTGTGTTTCCCGCAGATCGGGAACGTCCGATGCGCACGCCCCCTTGTGATACCGCAATCCGGCGTTCTCCACCGTCTGCCCCTCGGAAAACGAGGTAGCCGGAAATCGCATTGAACTGCGCTTCAGCGTTCAAAAAGCCAGCTGCGACGGTGTGCAGTTCATCGGATGCCGGCGGTGCAACCACCTTCGACACCTCATTACTATAGCGGCACGATATCTCCACCGCCTCCCGTGGGGGTAGTTCACCGGATTGTTCAGGCAAGGTGTGCGTTTTTACCGTGACGCTGAGAGGATTCTTTAACCGATACCCCTCTTGCGCAATAAACTCATTGATCGCTACATGGAGGTCAGGTTCATTTAAAAACATCGCTAGCGCATCTAGTTCGTCGGTATCTACCATGGTGAGCGACACTGTCACCTGATTTGGCACGTAGATGTTCCCGTCCAGCCCCTCACGACGGGCGGATTCCATTGACGAAATCACGCGTCGCAAGACATCTCGTGGCCCAGCGGGATCCTGTGTACCAAAAAGACGTTCAAACCACGTTCCAAAATTGCGGTTGAATTTCTCAACTATGTCCATAAATTCGGGATTTGTTCTCCTGTTGATTCTGCGAGCGTTGTTTGCACCTCACAAGCCCTTCTCAGCCCTTCCCACAGTTAGATTGGTATCCAGGTGGATATCATTTACTGGACAGAGCAAGGGCTGCTTTGGAACTACTACAGTATTTTTTCTTTTGTTAGCGCACGGTAGACCAGGCTCAATACCCAGATGACCGCCGCAATAATTGCGATAGAAACGAGCAGATGAATGATGGTAAACGCTGTCTGCACAATAATGTTCCAAAGCACAAATACAATCACTAGAGCAATAACAATGTTGACGATAGTTTTCATTCTACCTACCTCCCCTAAACAGTTGCCTGTTCTTGCACCTCTGTGCGTTAAGACGTAATGCTCTTACCAATGGTTTCATCGTTGGTGCAATACAGGAATTGCCCAGGTTGAGCAAATCGACACAAATTCGCATAAAGACTGTCCTTTAGCGTTGCCCGCTATTGCTACAACAAGGTTTAAGCGGTAAAATCGTAAATAGTACTTTGTAGCACAAAGTGGAAGGATTGCGTCATGGCAGTTACCGGCCCCAAGCAGCAAACGTGGGAAGTAGAGGCGAAGGAAAACATCAGATACATTCGGGAATTGATGGATCGCCCGACCCAACATTCCACGTTCTCCGGACTTTCAGGTGTCATAGCAGGTAGCACAGCTCTGATAGGCTGTGGCGCAACCTACAAACTAACCATTCATGACCACACCCTTACCCACTCCGGGCTTCAGTTTGTGATTATTTGGGCAGCTGTCGTCCTAATTTCGTTGCTTGCGGACTTTGTTATCACTAAGCGGCCGGCAGCTCAAGTCGGCAAAGTACTGCTCTCAAGGCTTGGACGCCAGATGTTTCTTGCCGCGGTACCGGCACTATTTACTGGTGTAATCATAACGTTGTTCTTTGTTTATAATCACGTGCTCAATTGGGCATACCCTGTGTGGATGTTGACCTACGGATGCGCCGTGTGCTCAGTTGCGGCCTTCTCGCCGGGTCACGTAAGGATTCTGGGATGGACATTTCTCGCGTGCGGAGCATTGACTTTGTTCGCCCCTCAGTATGGCCTTGAGATGGTTGCTTTGAGCTTTGGGATAGCGCACATTATATACGGGGTAATCGTCAGCCCCGGAGTGGCGAACCAATGAATGATCGAGACGAGCCAAAAGTGGAGGTCGACCGGTCCGAGCTAGCCGATATCTTAGCGGCACTGGGCGGGCTTGACGAGATAATTCACCAAAGAGTACGGTTGGCGCTAATGTCGTTGCTGGTATCGTTGGGGGAATTGGACTTCACGCAATTACGTGATCTAATGTCTCTCTCAGATGGAAACCTTGCGACTCACCTTGCGTTATTGGAGGAAAAAGGTTACGTTGTCTCGGTGAAGACCTTTGTAAAACGCAAGCCCAGAACCCGATATTCAACAACCGCGACCGGACAACAAGCCTTTCGCGACTATGTAGGAAGACTTGAGATACTATTGGGCATTGCACCGGCAAATACCGACGCTTCACCCCTCTCCTCCGTGATACCTCTACGGGAGATACGAACATGACTAATCGTACCCTCCTGGGTTCCGGCTCTCAACGTTGCGTATGCGTGTGTTATGTGGACTCCGTCAACTGCGCCGGGGATACCTGCCCGTTGATATGTATAGCCCAGTTGTGCATGCGAGCACATGATTATAATAAATCCTCGTCAAGACGCTCGCGGATTGATATTTCATCCGTCCTGGAATACCGGCTTGCAGCGCTTTTTAAACTCTAATTTCCTGTTTCATAGAGCGTAACCGTCGGCATGATATAGAGAACATCATCCGGAATAATGCTACCAATCGGTGGCGCACCCCATACTCTGCTAGGACCAAAGGTTATGTGTGGAAACCTGGCAACATCCTCCACAAACCGCTCTACACGCTTCTGCTTCAGCCTTAACGGATGCATCGTCTCAAAATCACTGAGCACAACAAGAGCTGGTGGCGGCGTCAAAACAGACTGACTCCACGGATTCATTGGGATGCGTAAAATGTAAGTACTCGATTCCTGAACGGAGAGCCTGTTGCGTACCTCGGGATCGACTGCACCAAATGCAGGAACTAGTGGTGGTGAATAGAACCACGGGGTCTCAGGGAAGGCGATTGTTTTGCCCTGCATTACGTGTTCGTTAATGTAATGTAGCGCCTGCTCTTGCGGTGGTACAGCTCGCATCAACCCTACCAATGACAACGTGTACAGACCTGTGAACCCCAGGGTAGCTGAGGCAATTATGCTCGCTACCGTACGATTCCTTCGCCAGACCTCGCTAAACACTGCGCCGCACAACAATGCCATAGGTGGAAACAGCGGAATCATATAGCGAGCAAATCTCACCGCCGATAGCGAGGTGATCAAATAGGTAAGTATTAGATAAAGCAGCAACAACTGATCATATCTGTTACGTCGTACCAGTGTGAATACCACAGCACAGAGCGACGCAATTTCCATAGGAATGCCGAGCGCCCAAGGCAGGGATACCACAAGGTGGTACCACCAACCCGGCCCCGTGTTAACAAAGAGTAATCCATGTCCCTGCCGCGAGTGAACGAACAGTTCGTAGCGCAACCCGGACTGAGGGTTACCTGGCACACCAAACCAGAATTCATGCGTGTGGAGAATTGCTCCCGGGCACCCAACAACGAAACTTAAGAGGGAAACCAACACGTAAACTGCGATCAACCGCACCCACGTGACACCATTTCGTTTCGTCGCGATAACATAGATTGGTGCGATACACACCAATCCCAGGTTGTATTTGGTGGCAGCAGCGAGCCCGGTACTCACTGCTGCAAATAGAAGCACTCCCACCCCATTGTGTTTCACCATCACGACTGAACCGAGCAAAGCGAGTGACACAAAAAACGTTGCTGGAACATCGACAGTGAGGAATTGCGAATGGACTACCCACAAGGGAGTCACCGCTGCCACCAGGGCCGCTGCAAGACCCGCACGATCTCCGTAGGCTATCCTGCCCGTGGCAAAGATAATGGGAACAGTCAAAATACCCATCACTGCAGTAACGAGGCGTCCACACAGAAACAGCGCGCTATTGTGGGCTGCAGAAGCAGCTAAGCCCCCTCCCGACGCAATCGCGGGCACCAAGCCATACGCCTTACCAGCTGCAATGGCAAATGACACTAAGTAAAAATACAAGGCTCCGTAGTTGTAGTACTTTATATCAATCTGGCCACGTCCCAGGTTAACCGACTTTGCTACGGCCATGTTGACTGTTTCATCGGGGTGAAAGGTTGAAAACGGGTGAAGCGCGTCTGGCAGCGCCCATTCAATTCCCGCTAAGCGAAGTACGAGCCCGATGAGAAATATGATGCCTAGAAGCAACAGCGTACGACGACTACTTCCAAAAAGGCCAACTAGAAGTTCACCGATACGCCGTGATCGGCCGGTGTTAGTCGTCCCTGTGGAGTGTTCCACCATCGGCTACCTACCTACCCTTATTGTGGTACGAGGAACGTGCACGGCAACTGGCGAAAACCAAAAGAACCAACCAACAAAAGTGATAGCAGCGAGTAGGGCCATAACACGAAGTCGGAATTTAATTAAATTGCGCCGCCGAATTAACTGCACACTTTGAGGATTGTGAGTCAACCTCGCCTCGCTTTAAACTGAAATAAGACAATATTCCGGTACCCGAACGGTTCGATTATACCCTGCAAAAAGCGGTACAATACTAGCCAACTCGCCGGTCTAACCATTTCTTCACGACTGAAGTCTTTTTGCCAATACCAGATACTCTGACCGGAAACCACACATCTAAAATAGATAACGAGGTCAATTTTTTGCAGCATACATCGGGTAATTCGCAGTCTCCTCGCCTAGCAGTGCTGGTCTCCGGTCATGCACGGGGATCCAATCTTCAATCCCTCATTGATGCTTACAATGCTGGAATATTAGCAACATCAGTCGTTCTGGTGATTGGAACGAATAGTGACTGCAAGGCCCTAGAACGCGCACAAGCCGCTGGAATTGAAACGATCGTGATTTCACCGAACAAACCTGGACGTACCGATGAAGGCTACGGAGAGTGTATTAGTAAGGCACTCATCAGGAGAAACGTAGACATCGTTTGTCTTCTAGGATACATGCGGCGATTGCCTACTCATGTGGTTACCAACTTTAAATACCGTATCCTTAACATTCATCCCTCGCTGTTACCGCTGTTTGGTGGTCAGGGAATGTACGGTCATAATGTTCATGCGGCAGTAATTGAGTCGGGTGTCAAAGTGACCGGCGTCACTGTGCATTTGGTGGACGAAGATTACGACACTGGTCCGATATTAATCCAACGAGTGGTCGACGTGCTTGATGAGGACACTCCGGAGACCTTGGCTGCCCGTGTTCTCGAATGTGAACACCGGGCAATTGTGGATGCGGTCCGTTTAGTTGCCGAAACCGGTATCAAAATCGTGGGTCGACGAGTTGTCAAGAGTTCTACCCTTATTTCGCAGGAGCAAAGCAATTGAATTGTAATTCCACTAACTTCGGAAATATGAGTAAGAGCTGGGTATTACCTCTAGCAGTTTGTGCTGCGGCAGTGGTGATGTGTGTAAGTATCTTTATGACTGGTAGAGATGGCCGCAATAAGGCAGACAGCACTGAACCACTTAGGCGGTCGGATATCGCGATGGTCAACCTTACTACCGCGTACAACGCATCCTCGTATCCAGCGGCCTTAAGTCAATATCGAAACACCGTAACCGGCGATCTTATACAGCAGATGAACGATGTTGCAAGTGCCCAGTATTTGTCTAAAGTTGAGCTAAGTCAATTTCTTCAGCTGATCACGGCTAATTCCCGAACGCCTCTTCAGGACAATCAGCTTGCTGCCTTAAAGAAAGCCAACAGTGATAGATCTACCGAGCTTGCCGCCCTGCAATCGAAGCCAGAGAGTGCGCTTTCTCCAGCAGATACGGTGGAACTAAAGCAGCTAGAAGCACGGTCAGCGCGATTGCAGCAGTTGTTGCAATCAGTGGATGACAAGCTGCAGAGTGATGCTCGCGACCGAATAGCAGCAGAGGAGACCCTACTGAAGCAGCACGTTGTAACTGTGGCTCAGGCAGTAGCAAAAGCCGCGGGTTACCACGAGGTGTGGTCGCAAGAGAATCTCATTTACTGTGAAAACGACATTACTCCACTAGTGATTAAAAAGCTACCGCACTAAACCTCAAAGGAATATGATTATGTGGCTACCGCGTGCAACATCTGAATTTCTGACGCACAATAGCCCTTCTATCATTCGACATTGGCGTACCGATGCCAAGAAGGAACTTTGGCACCTTCCACGTGAGCAATTTGACAGGGGCGGCGAGCTTCGCAAACATATTCGCTCAACTCTTGGTTACCTGGTGACCTATTTTGAAGCGATGATTGTGGAGGACGATGGTAAGCCGACGAACCATCTGGTCGATTTGAGCGGTAAGTCACAATCAATAGCGCCTGTAACGCCCATTGTTGGTGATGACCTAGCGTGGCCCGACTTGGAATGTGCATGGAATTTGCTCGCTGCGAGTGTAACACGCATTCTAATCGCGGCAAATGCCGACGCAATTACCCTAGAACTTGCTCACGGTTTCATTATTAGATCACTATGTGGTTATGCAACTGGATATATTGCGCAGCAGCAGCACGAGCTAAATGAACGTCTAGAAAAATCACTTGTAACAAAACATCTTACTGGGCGTTTTTTGGCAAACGTCTCTCACGACCTGAGGACGCCTCTTACAGCTGTGTTAGGGTTTACTGAGCTCTTGCAGGAGGACACCTACGGTCCTCTAAACCAGGCACAACGACAGGCAATTGACCACATTGTCAATTCTGGGCAGAATCTGTTGGAGACGATCAATAATCTCATAGATCTCTTCCAGCTCCGTGAGGGGCAACTCAAGCCGGTTATGCGGCCGTGCGGTATCTATAGTTTGATAACAGAGCTTACTCAAATCACGGCACCGTTGGCACAGCGCCACAATATCAATATCGCCACCGAGATTGACCCTGATATTCCTGTGATTATCGTAGATGAAACCATTCTGAGGCACATTGTTTACAATCTGCTTACTACGCTAATACGCGCCTCGCCGGGTGGCGGCACCGTAGTGATCATGGCGACAACAACCAGCAGCACGTTTACCCTAAGAATCACCGAGAATTCCCTCATGTTACCTAGTGGTGCTGGATTGCAGCTGCTTGATGCATACAACCGCCGCGAAAATGAACCTCTCGTGGGGTCCGAGGGATGGGGCACTGGTCTCTCGCTGGTACAACGGTATGTAGAGGTGCATCTTGGACAGATGCAGATTTCACCCGTGGACGGGGGTGGCGTAGAATTCGTTGTCACGTTGCCAACCAGAACGGCTAATCCCGTGACGTAGTCCGCATGATTCTGCCTCGCCGTAGGGTACACTATTTACCTGCCTGCAGAATGTGCCATCACTTTGATATTTGGCCCGTGTGCAGAATGACGCAGCCATTACAGTAGATGGACTATGCAGAATGATCGATAGAGAAATGAAGGTTTTTGCCGGCCCAGGAAACACTGAGTTGGCAACGGCGGTGGCACAATGGCTAGGTGTTCCGCTTGGCAAGATGTTCTACTCCCAGTTTGCGGACGGTGAGAGTTATGTGCGTTTTGAGGAGAGCGTTCGCGGAGCGGACGTTTATTTCATTCAACCAACCTGCCCGCCCGTGGATACTAACCTAGTCGTTCTGTTAGAGGCTCTTGATGCCCTTCGGCGCGCTTCCGCGGGACGAATTACTCCGGTCATACCCTATTACGGTTACGCACGTCAGGAGAAAAAGACTCTCCCTCGTGAGGCAATTACTGCTCGCCTTGTAGCTGATATGCTCACCATGGCGGGAGCTAACCGCGTAATGTGCCTGGATCTGCATGCGGATGCCATTCAAGGCTTTTTTGCCGTGCCAGTAGATCATCTCACTGCAGTTAATCTCTTTATCGACTACTTCAGTATGAAAATCCAGAATGGGTTAGATAACGTAGTAGTAGTTTCGCCAGATGAAGGGCGCGTGAAGAAAGTGCGTAAAGTAATCCAGGCGCTTGGTGCACCGCTGGCAGTTGGCTACAAGCATCACCCGGAACACCAGGAGACAGAGGTAACCCACCTCGCGGGTGATGTTAAGGATCGTATACCAATCATTGTCGAGGACATGATTACCACAGGTGGAAGCATCGTGCAAGCTGTAGACGCTCTACTAGCGCATGGATGCAAACCAGAGATCTACATTGCGGCAACGCATGGCATCCTCGCAGGTAACGCGATCGAGCGTCTCTGCGGCCGACCAGAAATCAGCGAAATTGTAATCACCGACTCTGTGCCGCTGCTCCCCGAACGGCGACATCCCAAGATAAAGGTACTCTCCGTTGCACCATTATTCGGTGAAGCAATAAGCCGTTCGAACAGTCACGAGTCGGTTTCCTCGCTATTCGACTGACTGCCCGAATCCAGGAACTTGATTAATCCTGTGAGCTAAAAACGCCGCGCCAAAGCCGTTGTCTATGTTCACAACCCCAACGCCGGAAGCGCAGGAATTCAACATGGTGAGGAGCGCGGAGAGACCATTAAGGCTCGCTCCGTATCCAACACTGGTCGGAACTGCTATAACTGGCCGTGCAACGAGACCACCTACTACCGAGGCGAGTGCGCCCTCCATTCCTGCCACCACTACCACTACGTTTGCGCGCATTAGTGTATCATGCCGACTTAGCAACCGATGTAGACCTGCAACACCAACATCGTAAAGGCGTTCTACAGGACTTCCCAATTCAGTGAGGGTAACGGCTGCTTCCTCGGCTACCGGAATATCTGCTGTCCCGGCAGAGGCCACAAGTACGGTGCCGACACAAGATCCAGGATCACCAGTGCGATGGACTGGAGACGGAAGGTCACCAGTAACCGAGATAATGCGGGCAGTTGCGTGGTAGGTCGCGCTAGGTATACGCTGCGCCACAATTTCGGCAGTGGTCGAGGAAGCACGGGTTGCAAGTGCCTTGTGGCTTTGCTTAATTAGCTTTTCCAGAATCCCGACTATCTGTTCATCGGTTTTGCCGGGGCAATAAACAACTTCAGGAACACCCTGGCGCAGAGCACGATGGTGATCTACGCGCGCAAAACCCAGGTCCTCAAACGGCAACACTTTCAATATTTGAAGTGCTGCATCTATAGAGGTATCCCCCTCCCTAACCGATTCAAGTACATGTCGAATTCGTTCACTATCCATTTGAGTCCTAGATTGAATGTAGTTCACGCTTGCAGCCCATCTATTGTAGGGCTGCAAGCCCCTGACGTTAACGGTCCGCGTCTAAATTTCGTTCCGTGAAAAGAGACGTTGTCTCACAAACAAGGTAAGACAGGTTACCTCAGACTAAAAGTAGTTGTGTTTACGGCATGCCTCCGGGTACTACCGTTGAAACCTTAACCGCACCCTTCGGCGGGGTGAACGTAAATAGTGAAGCCGGCAATGTCTTAGGAAAGGTGACCGACGTGAACAGCGCCTTCATCGACATGTTCATTTTGCCGTAATTCATCGTCATTGTGAGGCCCTTCACAAGATAAGAGGAGCGTGCGATGTAGACCGTCACAATGCGTTTAGCCATAGATTCGGTTTCTATCGCCCAACATGGTGTGTTGTCAAAGGTAACCATTTTTGCAGGACCAACCACTGTAGCTGCCATCTTCTCCAGGCCGGACGATGACAACAAAGACTGCGACGGGGACTGCAGCGGACTTGCTGGATTGTGTGGGGCCGTTTCGGGTATTACCGAGTACTGCTTCATAGCCGGTCGATACATGTAAAGGTATTTACCGTTCGCGATCATGATCGTATTTGCGTTTTGTCCCACCTTATCTGCCATAGGACCGGGAAGCATTGTTGTTTCGACACGATACTTTTTGAGTCCATTCTGATAAATGACCGATTTTGTGCCGATGGCGCCCATAGGTCCCAATGTCATCTGCATATCCATCACTGCCTTTAGTGTGGATTTGTGGGCGTACATTTTGGCCGAGCGCGCGAGTATTGCCTTTGGCGACTGCGCAAGGGAGGCTTGTCCAATGCTGAGAGCGCCAACCAATGCCACTGCGAATGTGCCTGATAATTTCAATGTCAATCTCCCATGGTGATAGAACTTACGGCAAACAGTGTTACACGGTTCTGAGAAGTTGTCCAAACCAGCGCCCACGTAACTTCTAAGTTAGGCGCGCAAGTGAACTCCTTATCAAATCGCGAGACCGACCGACGACCATACCAGCCTGTGATAGTTACACGCCACACCAATAGGTAAATACGATCACATGCGGGCTTCAAGTGGAATCATATTGGACTTCTGTCGCAAACTGTCGTTCATTTTGCCCGTACGATATCCCTCTAAATCCAATGTTACATAGGTGTAACCCGCTTTTCGGAATCTGGTGGTTAATTCTTCCCTGGCTTCAATTGCGCGAAGAAGGTCCTGCGGTTCGACTTCAATGCGAGCTACTGTATCGTGGTGTCGTACCCTGAATTGCCGAAATCCAAGGGAACGTAGTACCTGTTCACATTCATCCAAACGCGCCAGTAAGTCGCGGGTGATCGTTGTTCCATAGGGGAACCGAGAGCTCAAACACGCAAACGAAGGTTTGTCCCAATTTGGAAGCTCAAGGTGCAATGCAATTTCCCGAATATCAGCTTTTGAAAGACCGGCTTCACGCAATGGGCTGCGTACACCCCGTTCAGCAGCGGCGACCATACCAGGGCGATGATCCCCTGGCTTGCCGTCATCGGCATGGGAACCATCGGCGATCCACTTGACGCCAAGCTTATCTGCCTCAGTTCTTAACTTGCTGAAAAGTTCGGTTTTGCAATGGTAGCAACGATCTGGATTGTTCACTGCAAAATGGGGATTGGCCAGCTCGTGGGTCGTAGTGCGGATCACCCTAACACCCATGTTTTCTGCAACGGCTAGCGCGAGATCTACCTCACCTTCCGGAAATGCTTCAGAGTCACCCGTAACAGCCAAGGCTTTGTCACCAAGAACATCGTGCGCCACCTTAAGTAGAAGCGTACTGTCTACACCACCTGAATAGCCAACCACTACTTCGCCCATTTCCGTAAGGATCGCCTGGAGGCGCGCATACTTCAATGCGACGTCAACAGATAGTGTATTGGACGTTTCCGCGACTGATGTCATTTCTAAAACTCCCGAGGGGTCCCATTTGTGGTTACCCTATTTTACCTGCAACAGTCTGTTGCTAAACTATCGCGCGTGTATTGAATTAAGCGCCTCGCTAAACCGCAGCCTGCGGGCAAACAACGTTAGCAATCTGGTATCGTCGCGCTCAAATTCGCGATAATCACTCGTCGTTAACTCAAGAACACCCAGAGTTTGCCGCGCAGCACGTATGGGTACGGCTATATACGACGCTGGTTCTTCACGAAGCATCCATATATGTGCGCTAGAGCGCGGATCTGCCAGTACGTCGGGCAACGCGAGTGATTGTCCACGCCTTGCTACCCAGCCGGTCAAACCTGCTCCAACCGTGACCTCGCGTTCTGGTTGCGCCGATGCCTTAAAGCCCACACTTGCCACAAGATCCAGTACGTCCCCATTTAAGACGTACAGTGAACAGGTGGAAGCGCGAACCATTTCCAGGGTAAGGGCAACGAGTTTCTCGGCCGTTGCCGCGGTCTGCATAGTGTCACCAAGCGCTGTGGTGACCCTTCGAAAATAACGGCGCATTTCGTTAGAACGCTGCCGAACAAGACGGTAAAGCCGGGCGTTATACAGCGCCGCACCAGCTTGATTGGCAATGGTGTAGAGCAGCTCCATCTCCGCAACGGTAAAATGACGCCGAAGCCTGGACGTTACCGCCAGTACCCCCAGTGTTACTTCACCCATCTGCATAGGAACTAGTAAAGCGGAGACGGCCCCACGATGATTCAGGGGAAACGACCCATTCCTGGCATCTGCCGCCACATCCGCCACCGCTTGTGGTGTCTGCCACTCATATACCCAGCCAATGAGACCATGCCCCGCGGTTAACTGCACATCTGTTCCCAATGGCTGCGTCAGCCCAATTTGAGCAGCACAGTATAGATGTGGCTCCTGATCCGCAAGAACGCAGGCGAATACGCCGTCGCACCTAAAGAGGTCGCGTACCCGCTCCACTGTTGAATGCAGATTTCTGCTGGTATCAAGAGAACTCCCAAGCAGGGTTGAGAGCGAGTAAAGCGCGTTCGTCTCTTCAGCTTGTCTACGTGCGTCCTCATATAGCAGAGCATTCTCTATTGCGATACCTGCGTGAACTCCAGCGGCAAGAAGCGTCTTAAGGTCATCATCCAGATAGAGGTTCCGCTGTTGGCTGCAAACAATCAATAATCCCAAAGCTTCATTGCGTCCCTGTACAGGAGCTGCAATGAGTGAACCAACCGATATACCGGCAAAATCGTCAACTTCTGGAAAGTCGCTTAAGTCCGATGTGAATATGGAACTTCCCGTTACCAGAACGGACTCGGCCAATTTACAATCCGTCGAGAGCATTGTGTCACGCTGTACATCGCTTAGCCCTGCGGCGGATGCGATGTACAGGTGCGTACGCTCGTCGTTCATTAGAAATAGAGCAACAGAACAATTGTCGATATTCGCTGCCGTGGCCCCGACGACACGATCGAGAACTGCTTGCACATTTTTCAGTGCCTCTGAGGTCGCCATCGTGCCGTACAGCACTTTCAGCTCGCGGTTTCGTGCAAAAAGGTCACGTGTCGCTGCATCCTTTTGGTAACCGGTTTCGAAGAGGTCAGCCATCAAAAGCAGTGTATCGAGATCATCCTGTGCGAAGGCTTTCCGTGAGTTATCCCCCGGACGATTTAGTGCAGCTAACACGCCACAGATGGTTTGCTGGTATCGTAGAGGAACGACGACGCCAGATGATATGGAATTTTGCCCACTTTCGTAAGAGGCGGCCGACTCGTATTCCGTCTCGAAAAGCCCACCGGTTAAGCGCAGACGCTGGCCCTCAAATAACTTGGGTTCACCGGATCTAAATACTGCACTGAGTGGGGAATTGTCGAGGTTAACTCTTAGGCCGAGCAGATATTGAGCGAGATCACCAGAGGCAGCTATATAATCTAGGGTATCGCAGTCGTCGGACTTCAAGCATAGAATGCACGTGGATGCACCTGTTAGCTTACGAGTCTCCTCTGTTAACTTGGCAATGAAATCTTGAAAAGAGACCCCATTATTAGAGAGATTGAGAAGAGACTGAATGGAATTGCGCAACAGACTGGAGCGACCCATAGCTATTCGTCTCCAACTACAGATTACGGCGAGTAACTAATAATACCATTCAATAACATGAAGTAGCAAACATGGGTCGTTATATGCCCAACAGAACGGTTCCCCATTAATTCGCGGAAGACATGTTGCTCCTTGGCTCGTAGCTCGTCGGTCGCTAGAACCGTCCTTGTGCGGCTCTCAGCGTGTTGCGAAGCAGCATCGCAATGGTCATAGGCCCAACACCGCCTGGTACGGGCGTAATCCAGGATGCACGCTCGCTTGCACTTTCAAACTCGACGTCACCAACGTCTTTTGACCTGCCCTCAACGCGGTTGTAGCCGGCATCTACCACAACTGCACCCGGTTTAATCATTTCTCCTGTAATCAATTCTGGTCGACCCACTGCAGCAACGACTATATCCGCCCGAGATACTTCAGCTGCGAGATCAGCAGTACGCGAGTGGCATATGTTAACGGTTGCATTACGGTTAAGCAGCATCATTGCAACAGGTTTGCCCAGAATTATACTTCGCCCTATCACTACTGCTCGCTTGCCCTGAATCGCAATGTTATACCTATCTAGGAGCTCAATGATGCCGGCGGGAGTGCATGATGCAAAGGCAGGTTCCCCGTTGATTAGGCCACCTAAACTACTACGACTAATGCCATCGACATCCTTATTAGGTGAAACACAGTCCAAAATTGCAGGTTCATGCAAATGTGACGGCAACGGATGTTGCACAAGGATACCTGTGACTTCCTCATTGTTGTTTAAGCTCTGGACAAGCTTAACGGCCTCGTCCTGGCTGCAGGTTGCAGGTAGACGGTGGATAGATGACTGCATTCCTACCCAACTACAGGCCTTTTGCTTCATACCAACATACGTGTGGGAGGCAGGGTCGTCGCCAATGAGGACCGCAGCGAGGTGCGGCACTCGCGCGCCGGATGCAGCCAGAAGCTTAACTTCTGCAGCTACCTCCTGGCGTATCGTTTTTGCCGTTGCGGTACCATCTAGTATTGCTGCCTGTTCTCTCATTGCTGCTCCCATATTTATCCGTCTTGTTCGCGGGTGGATATTCTTGTTTGTGAGCGCATTATACCCGTTCCCTTCCGTTGCCTACCAGAATGGCATGGTGAGTTGGGTGCCATATTAACGCGTCATGATTGCCATATCGCGATGGGGCAGTATACTTACAGTATGTTTAAACGCTTACCCACATTAGTCACCGTAGCGGTAGCAGCGGTATTGGCACGTCCTTCTGTCGCCCAAACCTCGGCCCACTTCTCTCTTCAGGTAGATCAACCTGCTAAATCTGTAGACGTTGCCGGATCGTTCAACGGCTGGAGTCCGACAGCCAATCCAATGGTCAACAAACCAGGGACAAATCAATGGACACTTACGCTACCTTTACAACCCGGAGAGTATACATTCAAATATGTAATTAACGGGCAAGAATGGCTTAACGCTCCTGGGCTTCCATTACAGGCTGACGGCAATGGAAATACGAACAGTGTGCTGCTTGTTCTACCACGTGATTACGCCACCTATCCCGCCGCCCTTAATGACGATATTATTACGCCAGATGGTGTAATTCACAAACCGAGGGCGCCCTATGTTTCCAGGGTAACTCGCTCGATCATACGGCTCACCGTGAAAACCAGATCTGGCGATGTTGCCAAGTGTTTATTACTGCAGCCGGGCCGCAAGCCAATTGCAATGAGAATTGGCGCCTCTAACCCAATTTACGATTCCTGGCAGGTAGATTTGCCTGCTCACCCTACCAGCATTCGATACGCATTTTTAATCGACGACGGTCCAAATGCAATGCGCCTTGATGCGGATGGATTGGAGGCTGCGACAGGCACGATCCACTATTTCAAAATCTACACAAGTGATTTTCCACCATTCATAACCCCACAATGGCCTAGAGGCGCGATCTTCTACCAGATCTTCCCTGATCGCTTTGCAGATGGTAATCCATCAAAGGTTGAACCGCACATGCGTCCATTTGGGTCCACACCAGACTTTACCCACTGGCAAGGTGGCGATATCGCCGGTATCGAACAACATTGGTGGTATCTACAGAAACTGGGAATCAACGCAATCTATTTCAATCCAATTTTCGAGGCAAAGACCTACCATGGGTACGATACCACCAATTATCTTCGGGTTGATCCTCATTTCGGAACGAATGCAGAACTTAAGCAGCTCGTAAGCCGTGCCCATAGTGACGGATGGCACGTCATTCTGGATGGGGTGTTCAATCATACCGGTGTTGATTTTCCAGCATTCAAGAGCCTCTTGACTCTGGGTGCGTCCTCGCCCTACAAGAATTGGTATTTTATCCATCATTTCCCATTGCATGTGCGCAACGGCGAAACCGGCTATACTGCCTGGTTCAATTCACCATCGCTTCCTAAGTTGGATGTTGACAGCCCTCCAGTAAGACGTTATCTGTTTCACGTTATTCGTTACTGGATGAAGTACGCAGGGATTGATGGATGGCGCCTAGATGCTGCCGATCAAGTCGACCCGGCATTTTGGCGAGTCTTTCGCAAGGTGGTAAAGAAGCAGAATCCCAATGCTTACCTTGTCGGCGAAATTTGGGGCAATGCCGCGCCGTGGCTGCAGGGCGACCAGTTTGATTCTGTAATGAACTACAGGTGGCGACAGGCTGTCCTTGACTTTTTTGCGGATGGCCGCACGACACCTACTCAATTCAGTGCTGCATTGAACCGGATTGAATCTGACTACCCACTCGCAGCTGACAGGGTTATGTTCAACATTTTGGATAGTCACGATACAGTCAGGATCAGTAACTCGTTCAATCACGATTGGACGCGAGAGCGCCAAGCAGTACTGATGCAATTAACCTACCCTGGCACACCGTGCATCTATTACGGCGATGAGATTGGGATGCATGGTGGTCACGATCCAGATGATCGCAGGGCAATGATCTGGAACGAGTCGCGCTGGAATAAGGACATCCTTAACTTCTACACTACGCTCATACACCTGCGCGAAAAGTTAAAGGTACTACAAATTGGCAATTACTCGCCCATTGTGGCAAATGACGATCAAGGTACGTTTGGTTTTTCTCGTACGCTTGGTAAGGCAACCGTTATAGTACTGTTCAATCGCAGCAAAGTGCAGCATACAGTCTCGCTCATGGGACCACGGTACGCTACACTCAAGCCACTCACAGACATTGAAGGCAATGCCGTTCCAATCGACTCTGCCTCTGGCGCTCAGGTTACATTGCCACCTTATGGATGGTGCCTTGCTTATGATGGATAACGGCCGAGGATCGAGACGCTGCCGTAGCGAGCACGAGTTTAATTCGCCGCTGATTATAGAGACGTTGGAACGATAACGAGGGAGAAACTATCATGTGTCCACTAAGAGCAAGTTCAGCATGGGTAGCACTCGAGGAACATCACAAAGAGATATCACAAATTCACATGCGTGACCTTTTTGCTGCAGATAATGAGCGGTTCAACCGGTACCACGTGCGCTTCAACGCCATGCTGCTTGATTATTCCAAGAACATCGTTACGGAAAAGACTATGCAGCTGCTGTTCGATCTTGTGAGATTGAGCAACCTGCAGTCCTGGACTTCGCGAATGTTTAATGGTGAACGCATCAACATTACGGAAAATCGGCCGGTTCTCCATATCGCCCTCCGCAATCGGATCAATCGCCCCATCCTGGTGGACCAAAAGGATGTGATGCCGGAAGTCAATGCGGTTCTGGAACAGATGCGCAAGTTCTCAGAAGATGTGAGATCTGGAAATTGGCGAGGATACACCGGCAAGCCCATAACGGACATTGTGAACATCGGGATCGGTGGATCTGATTTAGGTCCAGTCATGGTTACCGAGGCGTTGAAGCCTTACGGTAAAGAAGACCTTAAAGTACACTTCGTATCTAATGTAGATGGCACGCAAATTGCGGAAACTCTAAAACCCTTATCACCTGAAACGACTTTGTTTTTAATTGCCTCGAAGACGTTCACAACTCAAGAGACAATGACGAATGCTCATACAGCCCGCGCATGGCTTGTAGCTCATTCGAGATCCGACGCGGCAGTTGCAAAGCACTTTGTGGCGCTCTCCACAAATGCGAATGAAGTTCGTAAATTTGGCATTGATACGCAAAACATGTTCCAGTTTTGGGATTGGGTAGGTGGACGGTACTCGCTTTGGTCCGCAATCGGATTGTCTATCGCACTGTATATCGGGATGGATAACTTCGTTGATCTTCTCACCGGCGCGTTTGAAATGGACGAACATTTCAGGAGTGCACCACTAGAGCAAAATATACCGGTCATACTCGCGGTTTTAGGCGTGTGGTACTCCAACTTCTTTGACGCTCAGAGCCATGCCATCCTGCCGTATGATCAGTACTTGCACAGGTTCGCAGCCTATTTTCAGCAGGGCGACATGGAGAGTAACGGGAAGCGCGTCAATCGTGAAGGGACCGAAGTAAGCTATTCAACTGGGCCGGTGATTTGGGGAGAACCCGGTACAAACGGTCAACATGCCTTTTATCAGCTCATTCATCAAGGCACGCGGATCATTCCATGTGACTTCATCGCGCCAGTAGAGACGCACAATCCTATTGGCGACCACCATAAAATTTTGCTGTCCAATTTCTTCGCACAAACAGAGGCCCTGATGCAGGGCAAAACAGCTGAAGAGGTGGAGAAGGAGTTGCAGGCGGCGAACTATACACGGGAACAAATTGACGTACTCATGCCCCATAAGGTCTTTCCAGGCAACCGGCCGTCCAACTCTATCATGGTACAAAAAATAACGCCCCGAACCCTTGGGTCACTTGTTGCAATGTATGAGCACAAAATCTTCACGCAAGGGATTATCTGGAATATTAATTCTTTTGACCAGTGGGGTGTCGAACTAGGAAAGCAGCTAGCCAAGGTAATTCTGCCAGAGCTGCAGAACGACGAACCATCCGACCGGCATGACTGCAGTACCAACGGGCTCATCAACTTCTACAAACAACACAAACCCGCCAGCTAACGTGTTGGAGGCGAACTGGGCGTGATTTTACACCTGACCATTCATAACCTGGCAATCATCGAGGTTATCGAAGTTGATTTTGGCCCCGGATTGTCCGTTCTAACCGGAGAAACCGGGGCTGGCAAATCCATACTCATAGATGCGCTGGGGGTTGTTCTTGGTGCGCGTTGTTCCGCAGATATGATAAGAAACGGACAAGAGCGCGCCACCGTGGATGCCGTCTTTGACGTTTCTGGTGCTCCTGCCGTGTCTGAAGTACTTGGTGAAATGGGCTATACCGCTGAGGACGGGGAGCTCATCATAAACCGCGAGTTTACAACATCTGGTAAGAACGTCTGCCGCATCAACGGAAGACTTGCTACAGTGGCTCAACTCAAACAGATAGGTGCCCACCTAGTGGATTTGCATGGCCAGCATGAGCACCAATCACTTTTATCACAACAAAAGCACGTTTCTCTACTCGATGACTGGGCAGGTAAGCCAGTTGCGGATAAGCGTACAGAAGTAGCTGCACTGTATCAACAGCTTAATAGACTCAGGGCAGAGAGAGCGCGCTTTGAGGCTAACGACAGGGAACGTTCCCAGCGCCGGGATCTTCTAACTTACCAGGTAGGCGAGATTGCTAGTGCTAACCTTTTGCAAGACGAGGATTTGACGATTGAGGCCGAACACAAGCGCCTCGCAAATGCTCAAAAACTTGCAACCCACACTCAGCAGGTAGTTGCAGGGCTTAGCAGCGACGACAACATGGGTATTTTGGAGGCGTTATCTGTGTGTGAGGAGGCACTTTCTCAGGCAGCCTCGATGGATTCATCGCTGATGAATTATCTCAACACAGTGCGTACAGCGCGACTCGAGCTTGTTGAGACTGAGAGGGATCTTGTACGGTACGGCGAACAGATAGAATTCAATCCCAAGAAACAGCAGGCACTTGCTGATCGCCTGGATCAAATAAAGACGCTCAAGCGCAAATATGGCGACAGCATTGAGGAGATCCATGCATTCCTCGCTCGAGCCTCAATGGAGCTGAGCGAAATTGACTCCGCCAGCGACTCCATAGAACGAATCGACATTGAGCTACAGGAAGTCACGTCCAAGTTCAGTGATGCATGTGCTGCCCTACGATGTCTGCGAACAGAGGCTGCAAGGAAGTTTGAACAAGCAGTGGAGCGCGACCTCCGCGATCTTGCTTTGGAAAAGGCACAATTCGCAGTACAGATTTCCGATCGCGAGCCAGATTCCACAGGTTGTGACCGCGTTGAATTCATGATCAGCACGAATGCAGGAGAGCCAGTTAGGCCGTTAGTTCGAACTGCATCAGGTGGCGAAATTTCGAGAGTTATGCTCGCCATCAAAAGCGCCCTGGCCAGACAGGAGTCTCTCCCCACCATGATCTTTGATGAGATTGACGTTGGTGTTGGCGGCAGAACCGCCCACAAAATCGCCGATAAACTTGAGAATCTCTCCCAGTTTGTGCAGATAATCTGTATAACACACCTTGCCCAAATCGCATCGCGAGCGGCTCATCATCTCGCCGTCGAAAAACGAATGCAACACCAACAGACAACAGTTAATGTCAAAATCCTTTCAGAACAGGATCGACTCCTAGAAGTTGCACGCATGTTGGGCGGCATGGCTCCAACACCAGCAGTAATACAGCACGCTCAAGAGATGTTAGACCTTCGTGCCACCAAGTGTGAGGAACCGGTATGAAATATTTGACGCAAATTCTCAATAAGCGCGTTATTACCCAAGAGAAGGCAGTACTGGGAAAGGTCGTAGATGCGGTGATATCGTCGGAGGGACGACTCCCCTCACTCACGGCACTTATTATTAATACGAGGGATGGAGAACGCTGCCTACCCTACAGCGTAATAGATTTCGATAAAGACCCCGCTGGCCCGCTGGGAACAGGCGAAATCCAGGGCGACATTTACCTTAAGGTTCCCATTAATACTATCAATCTTCATTCACCAGATGATGGTGATCTGCGTCTGCGGCGTGATGTACTGGACAAACAAATAGTTGACGTACAGGGGTCGCGAGTAGTGCGGGTAAGCGACGTGCGACTGGCGGAGTGTAACGGGCAGTATTGCGTGGTGGGCGTTGACGCCAGCCTCCGTGCAACCCTTCGGCGCCTGGGTGCTATTAGCGTACTCGTAGAGAAATCAGCAAAATTCATTGGTCGGCCGCTTCGAAGTAAACTCATAGCGTGGGACGACGTTCAAACCTTGGAACCTGGCAGTGCAAGTGGACGAATTCAACTTCGAGTGTCGCACGACAAAATCGCCAGACTGCATCCCGCTGACATAGCTGACATCGTTGAACAGTTAAGTCCCCAAGATGGCAAGGAGGTCATTGAAAGCCTAGACACGGAGACTGCTGCCGATACCATTGCTGAGGCAGACCCTGCCACTCAGGTCCAGATTATGCAGCAGTTGGATGACGAATTAGCCACCGACATTCTGGAAGAAATGGAACCAGATGAGGCTGCAGACCTTCTTGACGACTTACCGGGCTCTAGAAGTGATGAGCTCCTTGAGCAGATGGAGCCCGAGGAGGCCCGGGACGTTAAGGAGCTACTTGCTTACGACGAAGATTCTGCCGGCGGCCTGATGACAACGGAATTGGTGTCCATTGCTGCTGGTCTCACCTGCGATCAAACAATCCAACATCTTCGCGAATTAGCCCCTAAGGCTGAAACGATTTATTACATTTATGTCGTAGATGAAGAAGAGCGGCTCGTGGGCGTTCTTTCATTGCGTGATCTCATTATCGCTCCCCCCGAAACATGCATATCCGACATAATGGTTAGCAACGTCATCCACGTCTATGTGGAAGATCACGCAGATCAGGTTGCGCAGGTATTCGGGCGATACAGTCTCCTTGCCGTACCGGTAGTTTCCGATGACGAAAAGCTTCTCGGTATCATCACTGTTGACGATACTCTTGAAAGGTTACTGCCGCCAGAACGGCGCCGAAGATTACCGATTGCGGCACTTTCTGCAATGGATGAATAGCCCTACTGCCACATTCATGGAGGTGACCACCTATGCATTGTGACCGGCGAAAGTCCAAATTCTGGCTTACCACTATCTACAGCTCGGCGATCATGTTAGCGATTCAAACGACGGTGCTTGCACAAAGCTCTGACTCTCCAACCGTTACGGTGCCGCCAGCTGTCGTATCCACCCAAGAGCAAATCTTTGGTATTATTGCAATTTGTGCTGCTGTACTGGGCATCGCCTATCTCGTTAGGCTGCGCCAGTGCAAGAACAACAGTGGTCCTGGTCGGTTCGAATAACGCAGTCTTCGTGTATCACCCAACCAGTGAAATGGCAATGCCTGCAAAACATGCAGGATTCTACGGACGGTGCGTGCAATAGTAGTTCACGACATTTTTATCAACGTGAGACGCTACATTGCAGAATCGCACATGATTTTTAACTCCGGTAGGTTAACTGGATACAAAGTAACGAGGTTATTGGTAAGTACCTGTGCCGTGGTAGGAGTTGCAGCACTTGCGCAGGCGCCTCCAATCCCTTCAACGCCGCTACCGATGTTCTCTCCCGCGGAGCGTGCACAGATTGTGGCGTTCTGGATGCAACCTGGCAGGGTAAACCACGGTCTACCCAGTGATCTCGTGACGAACGGACTCTGGCAGGTTCGCCCGGACCCAGCTGGCTCAACTTGGCTGTTAAAATACCAAATCGCCGAAGGAGCAGCCGCTGCTCCACCCACCGTGGCTCCAACCGCTATTCAAACATTGCCTGATAAGCAAGCGTGGCAAAATTGGGTCACTGCAGCAATCGCGTGGGACAAATATAGGGCTCAGATCACTGCGGATCACGACAATGAACGCCTTCAGGTGGGAACACAACTCGGGCTAGAAGGCGTAGCGCCTCCGCAACCCGGTCCCATGCCACAAGCCTTGCAGGCAGCATGCGGTGATGCACCGCCGTTTGCGGACGTTGTCGCACCACAAACTTCGACCGTCACTTTTGATGATGGCTCTACGTTCACCTACCAAGATCACACCAACGTTCCTCTTGATTACGCTTACTATAGATTTCCTCAAGGTACCGATACGGGCGGTACGCCTGTTCGAGCGATGCCAAAAGCGGAAGTGGATGCACTGTTCGAACGTGCGGGCCTTACTGAACCGCAGGCTAAAGCAGCGAAGGCGGTATCCATGCTGGAAGGCGGCTTTGATTCTGTCAACACGTACGACACGGGCTATGTGTCTATTGGGTTTCTGCAGTTTATTACCGCTGGAACTGGAAACGGAGACCTAATGCATGTTTTGCTACGAGAGAAGCAGGACAATATCACCGCCTTTAACCGCGACTTTCACTATTATGGTGTGGATGTGACTCCTAACGGAGTACTCGACGTGGTAAACCCGGAAACAGGCAATGAACTCACTGGAACCGATGCCGTTATGGCAGTTATTAGATTCAAGCGATTGACTGCGGTTTTTCAGCATGCAGGCGAAAAAAGCAATGCGTTTAAAATTGCTCAGATAGAGACAGCCGGAGCGGATTATTGGCCGGCCAATGATGCCGTGACAGTAACAGTTAATGGCACCGTACTCACCGGATTGGTAAGCGACGTCGTTCATTCGGAGGCTGGAATGACCACCCTATTCGATAGGAAGGTTAATCGCGGTTCTATTAACCCTTTTCCCGCCGTACTGCAAAAGGTCATGCAACAAAATAACCTGAGTACGATTGCCGCGGCAGCTCCTTACGAACGGGATATAATAAAACAGTGCATTTATCGTCACGACTTTCTCAAAGATAAGAACCTGTCGCAGCCACCGCCGTCGCCAATGAACTCGACATCACCGTCGCCAATAGTCACCAATGATAATGGCACCTCAAGCGCCGGCCAACACTAGAAAGTACCTACAACACCATGGCTCCTTCACCACGATTCCCAAACCTTTCTGGACTGTATACAGCAATTTTGACTCCCTTCGACAGCGAAGGTCACGTAGAGCATGCAGGGTTAACGCAGTTACTGCGCTGGCAGAGGCAATCGGGTATTGATGGAGTAGTAATTGCGGGCACGAACGGCGAGGGGACCAGCCTATCCGTAGAGGAGCGCAATCAACTCGTAACTACAGCTATCGAAGCCGGAACTGGCTTAAAAGTAATTGCTGGTACAGGCGCAGCAAGTGTAGTGGATGCGATATCACTTACGAAGCATGCGGCTAAATCCGGTGCGGATGCTGTTCTAGTTCTTCCTCCATTTTTCTTCAAGAATGCCTCGGACCAGGGCGTAATTGACTATTTTAAGCGGGTACTCGATGCCGCTGATATTCCAGTGCTCCTGTATCATATCCCGCAATTCTCCATGGTGCCGATTACCGAGGCTGTTCTGGATGGACTTCAATCTCATCCCAATCTTGCGGGCCTTAAGGACAGCACCGGTATTTGGGAGAGTACATTAAACTTCGTGTGTTCATATCCTCACCTCTCTGTATTCGCGGGCAACGATCACCTAACGCACAAGACTGCCGCCGCCGGCGGTGCCGGCTCCATATCAGGAACCGCTAATGCCTTCCCCGAACTAGTCGCTCGCGTCCGCAGTCTCTATTTACTTGGTGATATAGAGGGCAGCGAAAATGCACAGCACACTCTGGATACTGTGATGGACATCCTTCAAGGTTATCCTGCTTTCGCGGTCAACAAATCAGTGGTAGCAATGAGAGGAATGCCCAGCTTTACCGTCCGTCCACCGATTGAAAATCTATCGGACGACCAGGTTCAACGGCTGAAATCGCAGTTGGAACCATTCCTGAACCCGTCCTGAGTAAGTGGTACGCGCTCGTGGCTGTTGTACATGTAGACATCTGATCCAACAACCCGTAATGATAGGTGGCTAGCGCTATCGCCCTGCTTGCTGGCTCTTGCCTAGTAGTTCTGCGACCTTGTTGGCTAATTTCGCCATGGTGTAAGGCTTAAACATGAAAGTTATGTCACCGGGCACCTCGTTAGCAACGTTCGTAATCTCGTGGGAGTATCCGGTTGCAACGATCACCGGCAAGTGTGGACGTACAACTCGCAGGTTCCTCGCGAGTTCTATACCCCCCATCAGTGGCATATTGGAGTCGGTGATAATTAGATCTACTTTAGTGGACTCATCGGAAAGATAATTCAGTGCTTCCCTGCCATTGGCCGCCTCAATCACCGTATAACCACGCACAGTAAGAGCGTTCACGGTGAGAACGCGCAGTACGTGTTCATCCTCGACTACCATAATCACTTCCCCGGCCACCTTGTTTGTTGTAGGTGACACGGTCGACATCATGCCATCGTCGCTATATGTGAGGGGTAGTAGGATGGTGGCAGTTGTTCCCAATCCTGCTACGGAATCAAGCCATACGTAACCTCGGTTCTGCTTTATAATCCCGTATACAGTTGCCAACCCAAGTCCGGTACCTTTGCCACTGGGTTTCGTGGTATAGAACGGCTCAAACGCATGGGCAAGCGTATCCGTATTCATGCCCATTCCGCTGTCACTGACTTCTATACGGGCATAATCTCCCGCGGCAATTTCGAAGGTAGCTCTACGCAATGGCTCCTCGTAATAGTCCGGCCGTGCGGAGATCTTGATAACACCGTGGTTTTTTATCGCGTCTCGAGCGTTAACGACAAGGTTTACTATTACTTGCTCAAACTGGTTGAAGTCGATCAGCACTCTTCCGTTGTGGGGCACAATGTCTGCAGTAAAAGTTATATTATCACCTATCAACGGCTTGAGCATTGAGTAGGCGTCTTCGATTACCTTCGCGACAACGACGAGTGAGGGTGAAACAATCTGCTTGCGCGCAAACGACAATAGTTGGCTAGTCAACGTAGCGGCACGTTGTGCCGCTTTCTGAATTTGCGCAACCGATGCCTGAACCTCTACCGGGTCTAGGCTCTCTTGAACCAACTCAGCGTATCCCAATATGACTGACAGAAGATTATTAAAGTCGTGCGCTATTCCGCCTGCCAACCGTCCAATACCGTCCATCTTTTGTGACTGCAGCAGCTCTGCCTGCAAAAGTCGCTGGGATGTTACATCAATTGCAATGCCACCGACAAGCGGCTCATCCGTTTCACTGGAGATCGGAAACTTCTGAACAAGGTATGTTCCCAAAGTTCCATCTGGCTTTGTAAGCGTCTCCTCCATCTCATGACTGGTACCTGTCGCCGCTACCATTTTGTTATGTTCAATGATTGCCTTGAGCTGGTGCTCTGGGAACATGTCGTACCCTGTCTTTCCTACCAGTTCATTCACGGTGAGGCCAAACATTTTTGCGTACGGTTCGTTAATGTACCGAATTTCTGTGTCAACCGTGGTAATCCACGCGAGTATGTTTGGATTATCCATAAACTGGATGAACTGCTTGTGCACTTTATCGGCATGCAGTTCGGCCCTCTTTCGGCTGTTGATATCGATTAAAACGCCTTCCATTCGCAGTAGCTGTCCGTTCTCATTAAACACCGGCGCGCCCATGCTGCAGTACCAACGAGAACCATCTTTCGACATCATTCGCCAGTCTACGGAATAGGGTTTGCCATCTAATCTCGCAAGCGCAGTGCACTGCTCGAACACCAGCCTGTCATCAGGATGACATCGTTCAAGAATCATCTCGAAGCTCGGCACGGTTAACAGCTTACTCACCTCTAGCAGCTCATACATCTCATCCGACCAGGAGAGTGCGCCGGTAGAAAAGTCCATTTCCCAGCTACCAATTCTCGCTACCTGCTGCGACTTTTGAAGTAATTCCTGAGACCGTTTCACCTGGCGGGCTACCAGGATGTGTTCTGTGATATCGCGCACTAGCATCACCGCGCCGCATAACTCCCCATTCTTGGCACTCAAAGGTACGACAGAAGTGGCGAATATTTCCTCTTTTCCATCGAAAAGGTTGCTATTGCGCTCGTGACTAGCAATTCCGGAGTCAATGACATTCCTCCACATGGAGACCAGTCGTGCTCGATCCGGTGAATTAGAGAGCTTCTCATCAAGTCGACTGCCTGTTTTCAGATGAATCCCATGGTGTCTGTAAAAGCAATCGTCAAACGCCTGGTTAAAGTATGTGACCACGAGGTCATTGTCTACTGCACAGATAAGATCTACGGACATACCCAGGGCGGTCTCGCGAATGAGGTCAGTCGTTGCACTGCATTCTGCTATCTTCGCCAGCGATTCACATGACCAATCCTCTGAAAGGGAACGATGCATCGAAAGCACATCGGATATTAGTGTCGCGCATGTTGTCAGAAATGTGGCATCGTCGTCATTGAAGGCGTGGTTGCACCGCCCCCAACACGCAATTGCACCAACCACCTTATCGCGATAGCTAATTGCAGCAAATAGGTATGGTCCGTCGTCACTTTGACCGATCGAGCCCTGGGTACTACCTGCACAGGTCAAATCACTGTGCTTTTCTGCTAATCCACACTGCTGATCATTGAGTTTCTTACACTCTGCTCGAATAATACAGTGTAGGTTTGTTGTCACGTGCTCAAGTAAATTGATGGATAACTGCGTTGAGCGATATTCCGCGCGAACCGTTGCGAAGTGCGTCTCACTCTGAATTTGGGTGAATATCGCATACTGAGCATTCAAAAACGGAAGTACGAACGTTTCCACGAGGTACGAGATTGAGTGTTTGTTACTCGAGAGGCTGCTAGCAAGTGAGGCGAGTGCTCGAAATTGGAGCACGGCCCGATTGCACGTGTCCTGCTTCTCCTGGCCACGTAGGTTGACGTCATGTGGTTCCACGCGACATTCCCCAGGGGAGACGCTCCTATCCGACTGATTCATGCTGGTGCCAACTTTCATAGAGTTAGGTTAACAACTTTCGCAACAATCACCCAATCAGGATGATCGCGATTTGTTGTACCAAGATCCGCAAACGTTGGCAACAAGACCTCAACTATTCCACGCCCAACTTGTGGAACGGAATAGCTCACATTATTACAGCCACAACCAGGTAGATATAACAATCACATTATACCGAGAAATTATCGGGCGAGCAAATAATTTCGCTATCGGATTTAGGGGCGACTGCACGGATATGTAGGTTCATGTACGAGGCTAAATAGTTCTCGATACTGTTGAAGCCGCTCTTCTCCCCAACGGTCGGCTCTCGCACTCGAGCTTATTGCTACATATACCCGCGTACCGAAGTCAGTAGGTTCCTGCTCCCCCCAGCCACAGCTCGGTTCCCCATGGACCATCTGGTAGACATCGCGGCCGTTGTAGCATATCCATCTCGGCTTACAACACCTAAGCTTCCTCTCCAGCTCGGACTT
>DAIDKH010000055.1 GCA_027450145.1 Chthonomonadaceae bacterium
CTCGTTGGAGAGTGACCACATGATGACGCTTGGGTGATTGCGATCCCTTAGGATCATGGACTCAACGTGTGCGGTGTTTTTGTATGGTGTTCCCACACTCGCCTTTGCAGCAGGAGCGTCACCTGGATGTCGTATCTCATCCATTACGACCAGGCCAAGCTCGTCGCATGCGTCATACATCGCAGGCGACATGGGGTTATGCGAGCACCTAATGGCATTGCAGCCTAGTTTCTCTTTAAGTTGAGCCATTCGCCAGTATAGGATGCTATCTGGCATTCCAATGCCAACACCAACAAAATCCTGATGGTTGCAAGTGCCTTGCAGCTTAACGGACTTTTCGTTCAGGAAGAAGCCATAATCGGGGTCGAACCTTAGGGTGCGAATGCCGAAACGCTGGGTGTGTCTGTCGATAGCGTGACCGTCGCGCTCAATGGTAGTTACTGCATTGTACAGGTGCCTATCTTCAAGCGACCACAGCTGTGCATTTTCTACTTTTACATGGTGGTATATTTTTCTCTCGCTGTACGGCGCAAGAGAGATGACACCACCGGTAGAGGCGGCGTGGGATCCATTAGGGGCAACCACGACGGTAGAGGCTCGAACCTCGGTGTGGACGTGCGATTGGTTGACGATCTTTGTTTCAATGGTTAAATTAGCGGACGGCTTATCAAGAACGTTGTGGACCTCGCTTGTGACATAAACTCCCCATGGGGCGACGTGGACTGGATCAGCAACGTTCAACCAAACATGCCTGTAGATGCCACCGCCCTCATACCACCAACCTTCGAAGCCAGTGGGATCAACGTGTATTGCCAACACATTGTTCTCGCCATAATGTAAATGCTGGGCTATGTCCACATGGAACGAGTTGTAGCCTCCATCCTGAAAGTGGACTTTCGCGCCGTTGAGATAGATCGTCGCACTTCGGAAAATGCCCTCGAAGTAGAGCCAGACGCTCTTGCCGCTGTCCTCTGCCGGAACGTGGAAATGTTTTCTGTACCAAGCCGGGTACACAGGCAGTGAGCCATGCCCGGTGTCTGCGGATTTGCTGTACTGGCCCTCCACTATGTAATCGTGGGGGAGCTGCACCCGTCGCCAATGGGAATCATTGAACGCCGGGCTTCTGAAATCATCACCCGGTGGCAATACGCCAAGTGAAACGGGACCCATTATTCCGCCTGGTCCATCCACATTCTGTACGAGCACTACCAGTACGTTTTGGCCGTGCTCGTTCCACGCGTTTCCAAGATCGACAACAAATGGCGACGACCAGCCTTCGTGGTGCAACAAACGTTTGCCGTTAAGATAGATCGTACCGTTGTCGTCCACACTTGTAAACTGGAGTACTCTGTTGCCACCCTTCATCTCCGGAAGTGTTGTTCGGTACCATCCGTACGAATTTGGCTGCAGCGTACTTACCCCGGGTTTCGTGGCTTGCCAGCCACTTATAGATGCAGCGTCTGGGCCGACCATCTCGTGCTCCTGGTCGGGGGTGCCAGGCATCCACTCCCAACCCGATACGGGAGTGCCGTGCAACACGGCTTTGTCCGGATGGAATAGCCAGTTATCATCAAGCAGTTCAACCCGGCGCGGAAGCGCACCGCCTTGGCGGGGAAGTGCGGCCGTGATGGCAACAGGATTCGTGCCCAGTAAAGCGGCACCTGCTTGAGCCGGTAGGCTTGCGGCTGCAAGACTGCCCATTCCGTATTTCAAAAAATCGCGTCGTTTCATAATTGCACTCCTGTAGTACGCTGAGTTTGGTGAATCAATAGTGAGTGGCTACTGCGCGGTGAGGATGGCAATGTCCAAGTCATTGTTGACCAAACGCACGGCTACAGTTTACCTTGTAGATGGTCGCTACGACATAGAATTGTATATATTTCATTCAGCCGCACAGGGATTGTAAGCTTTCTTTCATAATCGACAGCGCTTAACTGTGGGCATTGTCGTAAGTTAGGCAAGGTTTGTACGGCGACCCGCTCGTCAAGGTTGTACGTTGTGGGCGAACATCCACTTACCATGTTGTCGTTACGAATGCAGTTCGTCCGCTAATCGCTCACTTTAGGGACATAGGCGCGGGGTATAATTTCATTATTATGACCACCATACCCGACCCTAATGTACCTTTGACTCTGTTCAACACGATGACCCGCACGAAACAGGAATTTGTTCCTATAGAAGCGGGTAAAGTGCATCTATATTGCTGCGGTCCAACAGTTTATAATTACGCGCACATTGGCAATCTTCGGACTTATATCTTCGAGGATATTTTGCGTCGAGTTCTAGAATTCAATGGATATGAGGTGACTCATGTCATGAATATCACCGACGTTGGCCACATGACCACAGACGAGGATGCCGGTGATGACAAGATGGAGGTGGCTGCCAGGCGCGAGAACCGGTCTCCATACGAAATTGCCCGTTATTACGAGGACGCCTTCTTTCGTGACACACAGCGGTTGAACATTCTTAGGCCCACCCGGTCGCCCCGTGCCACAGAGCACGTTGTGCAAATGATCGAGCTTATACAACGCCTTGAGGCGTCTGGTTTAACCTATATAACTCCCGAGGGGGTCTATTTCGATACCGCTAGGTTCAATGATTACGGGAAGCTCGCGCGTCTTAACCTTACAGGACAGCGTACGGCTCGTGAAGAGGTCGTTGCCGACGAGAGTAAGCGAAATCCCTCCGACTTTATGTTGTGGTTCTTGAATAAGCCCAGCCATATTATGCAGTGGACCAGCCCGTGGGGAACGGGCTATCCCGGGTGGCATATAGAGTGCTCCGCTATGTCTATGACCTATTTAGGTGAAACGTTTGATATTCACTGCGGTGGTGTGGACCACATTCCTGTCCACCACACGAATGAGATCGCGCAGAGTGAGGGTGCAACGCATCAACCGTTTGTAAATTACTGGATGCACGGTGAATTTTTGCTCATGGATAAAGAAAAGATATCTAAATCCAAGGGCGGTTCTATCAACACGCTGCAGTCGCTCATTGAGGCAGGGTGCGATCCTTTAGGATATCGCTACTTTTGTCTTCAGGGTCACTATCGAGCAGAACTGAACTTCTCCGTTGCGGCGCTGGAAGCTGCTACTACCGGCCTTCGTAAGGTCTATTCGCTAACGGATGACGACGACGTGCTTAAAGACGATGAGGAATCGTACCAGCGTGCGCGCAAAAGAGTACTTACTGCGTTAAACGATGACTTGGGGGTACCCCATGCAGTTGGTTTACTCAATTCCTACCAAAGCAGAAAACTGTGGCTGGAGTTCGACGCCGTGCTGGGTTTGGATGTAGCGAAGCGCTCGATGACTCAGGATGAGCCATTGGGCGAGGAAGTACTGTCGCTTATTGAGAACCGGAATTCTGCCCGGCGCGACCGTGACTGGGCGCGTTCGGATGCGTTGCGTGATGAGATTATCGCAATGGGTTATGATGTTGCAGATGGACCTGATGGTACCCGCGTGAAGCGGCGATCAATTTAGCACGGTGATAAATATGAACGAGTTCAAGCATCGTATCAGCGAGCTTCAGCGGCTAATGACGACACAAGGATATGACCTTGCCATCGTTAGTTGGACTGATCAGATGAGATACCTTACCGGTTATGCGGAGAATGGCCACAAGCGTCTTCTTGTTCTGCTCGTGCCGGTAACGGGTGATCCTGTATTTGTGGTGCCTTCGCTTAACGAGCAGGCAGCCCGGGCAAACCGTGCCGACATTGAGCGAGTAATACCGTGGCAGGATAGCGACGGGTGGAGCACTGCCATACTAGACCTAGCTCACGAGATGCGACTTCCTGAGCGCGCCAAAGTTTTGGTTGACGACGAGCTTCATTCAGTGCACTTGATCGCATTCATGAACGTTCTTCCCGGTATCCAAGTATTCCCTGCTGACGAAGCCATTTCTATTCTGCGACGCATCAAAACTGCCGCCGAACTGGAGTGGATGCAACGTGCAGCAGACGATATCGACGCCGTTGCCGACGAAGTGATGGGTGCTTTGGTACCCGGTATTACCGAGAAAGCCGTGCAGCAGATGGTGGTAGATGAACTTGCTGCACGTGGCGCCGAGCCTGGCTTCACTCCTCTCGTATGTTTTGGTGCAAATGGCGCTATGCCGCACCATGATAGTAACAATACGGCACTACAAGTGGGAGATGTGGTGGTCTTGGATATTGGTAGCACATTTAATGGGTACCATTCAGATATCACACGCACTTTTGCCTTTGGGGCTCCTGCATGCCCCGAGGCTGTTGCCGTGTACGATTCCGTGCTAAGGGCCAATCACGCGGCCCGTGCATTGGCGGCGCCGGGCGTAAGCTGTGAGGCCGTGGATGACGCGGCGCGACGAGTTATTACTCACGACGGTTTTGGAGACTTCTTCATACATCGAACCGGTCACGGAATAGGTCTTTCGGGCCACGAACCGCCGTACATCGTGAAAGGCAATTCCCTCGCACTTGCTCCAGGAATGTGCTTCTCTGTGGAACCAGGAATATATCTACCATCACGCTTCGGTGTTCGTATTGAAGTCATCGTCACTGTTACCGAAAACGGAGTGAAGTCACTGAATGTTGAACCCTCCCCGGAATTGGTGATTTTGCGGTGAAGCCGCAGCAGTTATCTCCAGGCGAACCGTCTTTAAGGTATATTCTATCTGTTAAGCGATGTGCGTGTTATTGCACGTTATCGTCGCTGCAGCGAAAGGAGCTGAATGCCTGATGGCATACGTTATAGCAGAACCATGTATTGGTGTTAAGGATAAGGCGTGCGTTTCCGTTTGCCCTGTAGATTGTATTCATGAGGGTCAGCTTGATGATAACGGGAAGCCGTTGGATATGTTGTTCATCAATCCGGACGAGTGCATTGACTGCGGTCTTTGTGAGCCAGAATGCCCGGTAACGGCTATCTTTGCCGACAGCGATGTACCCAAGCAGTGGGAACCATTTATTCAGCTAAACGCTAACTTTTTCCGCAAGTAAAAACGTTAATACCGGGCAGGTTTTGGGACCTGTCCGGGGCACTATAAAATGGCCGTAAAGATCTACACAAAAACTGGCGACGACGGCAGCACAGGTCTATTTGGCGGTGTTCGTACCCCAAAGGATGGAGCCAGGGTAGAGGCCTATGGCACCTTGGACGAGCTTAATGCCGCAATTGGCATGGTTCGCTGCCAGCCTTTGGATCCCGATCTTGATCACATTCTTGCTGTTGTCCAGAACTCGCTCTTTGAACTGGGCGCTGATTTGGCCACTCCTGGAACCGGCGACCAGCAGAGAGGTAAGTCCACTGTAAAGCGGGTAACTGATACGGAAGTGGACGCCATTGAAACCGCTATTGACAATTTTAGTGCGCAACTTGAGCCGCTCACACGCTTTATTCTTCCTGGAGGTTGCACGGTAGCGGCTGGCATTCACTGGGCTAGAGTCGTTTGCCGCCGTGCTGAGCGACGAGTTGTTAGTTTGCAAAGTAGTGAAACAGACCCCGGTGGTAATGAAGTCAATCCTGTGGTGATTCGTTATCTTAACCGTCTCTCCGATCTTCTATTTGTTCTTGCCCGGTATGCAAACCTGAAGGCAGGAGTGGAGGATGTGCCCTGGACCGCACGATAGTTTCACGGTTGGCACACTTGTGTGCTTGGGTGGTACTTTCAGCTTTTCTAACTCAGTTCCCGTATAGGTGTTGCGCGGATGCTGGGGTAAATAGTAGCGTTGACCCGTCCGCTATGGACGTGCTTCGTGCAATGTCCTCCGCCTATGCTAACTTGGGCACACTAGACCTCACCATCCACTATTACAGCCATGAGGCACAACTTAAACCGCGTGAGGCATCACCACCAGTCGACGTAGCACAGTTTAAGGGCGATGCAATGCCGCGCTCGCTTCATCTTCTGGCTACGCGTCCAAACAAAATTCGACTCACTGTCGACGAGAATGGGAACGGGAACCCTTCGGTCTGGGACTGCGATGGCCGCTACCTATGGTCTTACCTGCCTAATACAGAGGTCGGCAAGCAGAAGGGTAACTTCTTCACCAAAAGCCATGCGCCCAGTTCGCTTCATGGGCTGTTATCTATGCCGTCAATGTCATCTGGGGCACTGGAACTCCTGATGATGGCCGGAGTTGATCCGTTTAAGGGACTTAGTAATTCGGTTAAATCTGTTCACCTATTAGGCCATGCACTCATCCATGGTGTCGAGACACGCATTGTAGAAATTCATGCGAAAAGCCCGGGCGACTCACTTCGTGTGTTCTTCTGTATTGGTGACGAAGACCACCTTCTTTATCGCCTGCTAATTCAGGTGCGCCAACTGCCACCTCAGCAGAATCCTGGCATAGTTGGCGACAAGTTTGATTGCCTTGTGCGGCATAAACAGGACCCCTACGCAACTGCTGCTCCGCTCCCCCCTTTCACCCAATTAATGCAAATAGAGTGCGATTCCTCATTTACTACACCGAATGATATTCCTGGCTCCCAATTCACATTTAAAGTACCGCGCGGTGCTCGCGAGTTCACCCCAATCAATCAGCAGTCAATATTTAATGGGACTTCCACTCTAATGGACAAGGCATCCATACCTGGCTTGTTGGGCAACCTTAAACCAGCCAAAAAGTGGTAAAGGTCGACACGAAAGGCGCTTCTCCTGCATGAATAAGACTGTAGGCATGGTTGTTCACCGTACCAATCAACAGGCGTGGGATAAGGCACTGGAGGTTGTTTCCTGGCTAACAAGTCAATCGATTGCCGTGGAACTGGAAGCCTCTGCAGCGGCACGCCTCCATTTACCACATCTGGCACGCACCGACTCCGGCTGGGGCGGTACAGATTTCGTTATTTCGTTAGGTGGAGATGGCACGATCCTGTCTGCGGCGCGAATGGCAGCGCCGGACGGAGTTCCTGTGTTGGGCGTACACATGGGACGCTTTGGCTTCATTGCCGAGGCGCATCCGGCTGGCCTCAATGCCTATCTGCAGCGCGCTTTACACGGGCACGTGCGGATTGAGGAGCGCCTGATGATTTCCGCAGAGATATGGCGTGACAATCAGGCTGTGCACCGCAGCATTGGGCTTAACGACGCGGTGGTAAAGAGCGGCAGCTCCAGTCTGCTGCACCTTGTAGTCCAAATAGGTGGCGGGCCGTTTGCAACGTATCCTGCCGATGGAGTCATAGTGGCTACTCCAACGGGCTCTACTGGATATTCGCTCTCCGCAGGCGGCCCAATTGTTGAGCCGACGCTTCAGGCACTAGTCGTGACGCCCATCTGCCCACACACGCTTAGTGCGAGGCCTATGGTAATTCCTTGCCATCACACGGTGGAACTCGAGTTGGAGGCAGAGGATGCCGAGACTGACGCTCTTTTCAAAATTGACGGTCTGGACGCGCAGAGAGTCGCGGTAGGTGATAGGGTGGTCATCTCGCGGAGCGAATATGTCACGCGTCTTATTCAGCCGGAGCACTCCAGTTTCTATCGCAAGGTTCGCGCACGGTACCTTTATGGCGAACGCCTTAATACAACAGAACCGCAGGGGCCATAGTCTCTGACCGTTATAAATGGACCAATCGCCAAAATTGCCGCATAATAGTAGTGTGGGTGCGTAATTTGCTTACATGGGGTTGTAGATATTTAATGACGGGCGGACCACTTTTTGTTCGCCATTGCATCTGGAGGATTTTATGGTTAGACAGTTTAGGCTGATTGCAGCTGCATTGGTTCTCTCCGGCATACCTGTAGCCGCGTCGGCGTCGTCTGTTGCCTGGCTTCACAACTTTCATCAGGCAGAGGTTACCGCCAGCAAGACACACAAACTGGTAATGTTAGATTTCTATACCAGCTGGTGTGGCTGGTGTAAGGTCATGGATGCAAAGGTTTACCCTGCGCCGGCGACCCAAAAAGCGATGCAGCAGGTAATACCCTTGCGACTAGATGCGGAGCACAACGGAGTTACCGAGGCCCGCAAATATGACATTCAAGCCTTCCCCACGGTAGTATTCCTAGACGCCAATGGTAACGAGTATGGTCGAGTCCAAGGCTACCTTCCAACTCCGCAATTTGTATCTCAAATTGATCAGATCACGGCGTTTTATCACAAAGTCCCTCAGATGGAACGATCTTTCAATGCATCGCCTCGCAATGCAAAGCTCGGTGCGCAACTTGTCCAGCTATACGCTCAGCAGGGCAGGATGAGTCTTGCTTCGCATACGCTTGCGAGAATCGCTCACACCCATGCCAACGCTCAGTACCTGTATGCGTCTAATATTGACCTCGGAAGAGCCTATGCGAATGGCAATAAGCTAAATATTGCGCGCTCGTGTTTTAAGAGTGCGCTGCAATACAGCGGAAAGCCGGACGAGAAGTCGCTCGCCTACATCTATCTTGCTTTTTGCGATGCTCAACAGCACAGCACAGTAGGAGCAAAGAACCTGCTCCTAAAAGCACAGGAGGTACCTGGTGTTTCCCCTGGCCTACAAGCGCATATCAGTCAACTAATGACGTTGGTGTCTAAACATTAATGTCTTAAAAGGATTAAGCCAATGAGGTTAGGAAGATTGCTACCGGCTGTGCTGTTAACAGCAGTCTCCGCGTCCGGCGCCATGGCCGGTACCATATCGTGGGGCCACAATTATGAGGCGGCGCTGAAGACGGCCCGATCCCAGCACAAGCTAGTAATGGTAGATTTTTATACCAGCTGGTGCACCTGGTGTAAGCAACTGGATAAAGTTACCTATCCAACCGCGATAGTGCAAGACGCTATGCGACAGGTAATACCCGTGAAGCTGAACGCCGAGACCAATGGTAGTAACCCGGCACACACGTTTCACGTAAGCGCCTATCCTTACATCGTTTTTGTGACCCCAACCGGACGGCTGGTAAACGCGATCGTTGGATTTGAGGCACCGCAGCCTTTTGCGCACGACATCAATCGAATAGTCTCTACATATAAAACAGTGTCGGTGCAATTACCGGCTTTACAGCGAGGCCTTAAACAAAAGCCCTCCGACGTAAAGTTATTGCAGAGTGCAGTGAGCGACTATACGCAGATATCCGAGTTCACGCATGCCACACAGGCAGCAAACAGGTTAAAGCATGTTGATGCTGCCGCGTATCCTGCATCACTTGAGGTGATAGCAGAGGGATACGAGAACATCGGCCGATATACTACAGCTCAGTCGTTGTTCCGCCAGGTAATATCTAAATCATCGGATGCTAACGTGCAAGCTCAGGCTCGTGTGAACCTTGCGATCACTCTGCTAGAGCAGGGAAGCGGGAGCCCAGCAAAGAAACTACTAGACGAAGTTGCGGCGAACCCCAAAGTTAGCAAAAGTCTGCGCGAATCGGCAAAGAGCATTTTGAAACAATTTAGCAGCTAGAATTCTCGTTACAAAATCGAAGCCCTGCACCTTCCGTACGACGGCGGTGCAGGGCCTTTTTGTTCCTGGTAATGATTTAATCTGACGGGGTGTTTTCAGCGTTCTGAATGAATCTCGCCATCATATCGTGGAGTACGGAATATGGCTGTTCGGCGACCCACGCCTCCGGAAACATGAAGGTGGGGACGTTCCATATGCCCGCATTGTGGGCTGGCTCATCGTATTCGATCACAGAATCTCGATACGTACGTTTGTCTAACGCCAATGCAAATTGCGCCACATCCAATCCCGCGACTTCAGCCGCTTCAATGAGGACCGCTATGTTCGCAATATCCTTACTCTCTTCCCAATATGCATGGTACACCCGGTCAAGGTAATCTTCCTGTTTACCATGCTCTAACGCGAATTCCGAACCCTCCAGTGCTAATCGCGAAATGGAGCGCGGGATAGAACGTTCTGGTAACACTAGACCTTCGGCTGCAAGCAGCAAGTCAAATCGAGAAGGTGTTTTTGGCTTTTTCGCTTCAAGGGGATCTGGTGCAGCAGGCGTATAGATCATTCCTTCTGGAAGCAGTTCGTAACCCTTCCAAATCAGCTCCAAGGAAGGAAATTCCTTTAACAATCTTTTTGCCTGAATTCTGCCAACCCAGCACCATGGGCAAATAAAATCATGTGCAACTACTAATCGGGGCATGTATTTACCTCAGTCATCGGTTTTACTATTCGGTTCCAACAGTGTAAGCAGCGAGTCCATTACTTCGCGTGTTTGGGCCTGTACGGTATAGAACATGGCTTCACGAAGAAGCCGCTGCGCAGGGTTATTGGCATAGATTGCGGCACCGCTAGAGGCCGCGACGGCGGCGTGGGCGGCTCGCATTGCGAACTGAATTAGGTGAGCGCGCAGATTAATTGCATCCTGTTGGGTTCCCGTTACACCGGGCTTAAAGTCGTAGGCAGTTCTGCGGAGATCCGTAAGTTCCTGTGCCAACAGCTCGGCACTGCGACTGATCGCTGGAATATTCCGCTTAACGGCGATGTCACACAGAAGCGAAATACTTCCGGCCGCACAGCCTATTGGCATTGCAGCCGCGCCAAGCACGCCATTTCTATCGTTTCGCTGCATTGTTTCGCGATCCGAAAACGAGAGGACGTAATCGTCAGGGACGTAGAGGTCTGTGCACGTTAGTTCTACGGTGGATGTGCTGTTCATTACAGCGAGTTTAAGCGGATCTGAGGCCACGAGCGAGCCCCACTTGCCATTGTACGGGCGAATATGTTGGAACAGCTGTGGGAAGTCCTCTCGATTTCCGGGCACCCATACGTACACGAAGCGGTCATCCGGCAGGGTGGCTCCAAAAACGACCTGGTTCATAATTCCCCAGCCAGTGACCCACGGAGTCGTACCGTTAAGAAGGTATCCGCCATCGACCCTCGTGGCAGCGAGTACGGGCGTACCAATGCGGCGAAGGTGGGCAAATGAGATGGCACACATTAGCTGCCCAGTAGCCAGGCGCGGTAGTAGCGTGGTTTTGAGTAGCTCACTCTGGCATGCGGCAATCATGCGGCATGGGCCGTGATGCTGCGCCTGAATAAACGTCGTAGCACCACACGCAGAGGCCAGGATCTCTGTTACTTGCCGCTGTGTAACGCCGGAAACATCCAGGCCGCCGAACTTTCTGGGTACCGCAAGGCCCAACAGTCCCGCTTGCGCCAGCGCCTCAAAATTCTCTTTGCGCGGTCCTTTTGCAGTGTCTACATCCTCTGCGTTGGGACGAAGGACATTATCGGCGACGTGGCGAGCTGCGACAATCACGTCTGCTTCGCTATCGTAGGTTTCGGCAGAAGCAGGGACGACAGGTAAACCTACAGCGTCTTCCTCTTCGAACCGCGGTTGCTCGGTAGTCAATTAGGTGACCCTCCTTGCAGATAACAATCGTGTCTTAAGTTTACCCGATTGAGCCCTAGGCTGATGGTGCAATTGACTGGAATACCGTGCAACCGGCACACAACTAGGACGGGCTATTAGGAGTATCTTCCACTTGGGTGGGTACCTGCTGATTGACGCGCAACAGTTGATCCGAGGGATACTGTGAGGCAGATGCCATGGATCGCAGTAATTCCTCGCTTAGGGCGGTGGCACCGTCCGACGCACGCAGCAGCGAATGGCGAGTCTCGTCTTCTTCTTCCAGTTGTTCAAGGAATTGGAGGCAATGCTGCGCCGCTCGCCGTACCTCTGTCAGTTGTCGCACCTTGGAATTATCAGGGGAGCGCAATTTCAAGGACTTGCAGAGTGCCCTGACCATTGGAACTGCGGAAACATCTTGCAATACTTCGATTGCATTGAGAAGAGCTAGAACTAGGCGGTTATGTGACTTAGCACATTTTGGTTGCAGCCAATGGTAGAGTTCATTGCGCTGCTGCCTGGTGAGAAGATAGTCATCTTCGGGTGTTAAGGTTGGCAATAGCCGAGTAAGGCCCGATATTGCGATGTGCTGCGCACGTTCATTTGGCCAACCTAATGCATCGATCAATTCCCCTATGTTACACTTATCGTTAGAATATTCGAGGTCGACCAGGCTAAACAAATGCCGATCCCGTAGTGTCATTCGGTATAGAGAAAATGGCGAAAGTATGAGCCCAAGTCCAATTGCGATGCCCAGGCCAGCTCGATTTACCACGCCGTTATACAACAGGAACGAACCAAATGGGAGAAATATGCAAACTGCAAGTACGAAGTAGCTTGTTCGTATCCCAACCGCATCAAGACGGAGACACGTTTCGGACTTCGTGTCCTCCAGGTTCATATGCCCGGACTGCGAGTGACTGTCGCTATTAAGCGGATTCGTCGCGCCTTGGCTAACGTCCTCGACGTGACTCGCCTCAAGATTATTGCTCGTACTTTCTGCGGCCTCAAGAACATGCCGTGTCACGTTGTTCGCCGGTCGGTCACAATGGTTGGCCATCCACGTTTACCTCGCGATCGTGGGCGTTAAGACGATCGGCGCGTGGGCCGACCTTGCAAGACTTGGCCATGTTATAATGGTCAACAGATCAAGTATAGTCTTATCAAAGAGTTGTAGCACAAACTCACTTAGTGTTACGTTGTATTTCTCGCAATTCTGCGCGAAGCTGGGAAATTCTATTAAACACGGGATCTTCGATACGACATACCCTTAGCGACATCGCAACACTGTTCGTTACCCAGGAACCCGAATTTCGGCGTATTATTCGGTCTGTACTGTGGATACCAATCTCAACACCTCTCAGGCAAATAACGGCTGCCGAAGGTAATTCTGCCGACTTAATATGCGTATCAGTTCTAACTGTCGGGTAAGAGCGTCGATATTTGATTCCTTGTGCCTAAGAAGGTATTGCGCTAGGTGTGTGCAATCATCGGGAGCGTCTTCAACCGGTTAATGGTAACTGCGAGTTTACTCGTCAACCGTGGGTGTTTCGCGTGATTTCACTAACGTAATGTGATTGTGGTTGAGCCACTAATGCAGTCAACGAACTCGCTGCACTAATAGATGAGGTCTGTTGGTGCGAACAACAGACCTCATTTAGGGGCCAGATTTCCTGTTCGTGCTTACTTTCTTCGCGTGCGGCGGAGAACAGACATACCGCCCGTAGTACCAAGGATGCTGAGCATGGCCAACACGCTTGATGCCTCCGGTACGGCTGGAGGAACCTGAGTTATAGTTACAATACCGGAATTGTATCCGAAGCCGTAACCGGTTCCCAAGTTGCTCGTAATTCCGGTGAACGAGTCTGTGCTGCCAAACCCTGCGCTTGAGAGCAGGAACTGCCACGAATTGTTTAACCCGGGGTGATAGCCGTTCAGAAAGTCTAATGACAAGACGCCGCCAGTGATATTCGTTGAACCAGAGACCGTGAGCGTATCAAAGTTAGAGAGGCTGGCAATCTGTTCAACGAACGTCCCGCCGCTAAGCGAATAGTTGCCATTCAGGTTGAGGTTTGCAGGGTCTTGACCGGGATTGAATGTGCCTCCAGTCTGGACAACATTCGTGCTAAGGGTACCCGTTCCTTCTAGTGTTCCCCCGCTTAGTGTGTAGCCGTTGGAGCTGAGGCTGCCATCCACAATGGTGCTGCCGCCTGTCTGCCCAATAGCACCTGAAACCGCTATAGTACCACCGTTTGCAACCTGAATCGTGCCATTAGAGCTCAGCAAATTTGTGTTGTTTATGTTGACCGTGGACGTTCCATCTGCATTAATGACACCGTTAGCTGTGTTGCCAAAGTTCGTGGTGTTTATCGTCGTGTCCCCGCCGTAAACCGCTTGAACTGTGCCATCGTTGTTGAGGGATGTGGTGGTAACGGTTGTTCGGCTGCCGCTGCCTGTGCTATAGATAGTGGCGAGTGAGTCGTTGTTTACCGTACCAGCCGTGAGATTCAATGTACCCCCGCTGATGCCATCTGTGGTGTTGTCCTGCAACGAGTAGATTTGGGCTCCGTTCTTATTATCGACCGTAGTAGCAAACACGTTTAGTGTGCTGCCGTAATGCGCCCGAATTGCAGTGACGGTTGAGGCCGTCTGTCCGTCATTGGTGAGCTGTGTTATCCAGTGCGATGAGTCGCCGAGGTTAGTTATGGAGCCTGCATCCGATGGTGTGCTGAATTGTCCAGCATAAATTGCCGAGCCGGCTACGTTGTTGACGTTTGTAGCGTAAACCTGAAGGGTATCACCGGATTGCGAACCAATCTGCGAATATTCGGCGCCTGACGTACCTTGGTTGGTTAGCGTCGTAATTGGTGCGGCCTGGGTACCGAGCGATAGGGCGCTGTTTGCATCGTGTACGTAGATGTATCCTCCAAACTCATTTGTCAGGTTATTCGCGAGGATAGTCAAAGCGCCGCCACCCGTTGCATTCATGTAGGATACGCTACCGGTACCGTCATTTGTAATCGATCCTGCATTCAACTGGAGGTTTGAGCCCGCGCCATATGAATTGAGTATGCCGTCGTTAGTTAGTCCCACGTTGCTGGCATAAATGGTCACTGAGCCGCCAAGGGAGGCGTCAACGTAAGCAGCGCTGCCGTCACCATTAATACCCAGCGTCTGTATGGGATGTGCTGCATCTCCCATATAGAGAACTCCGCTGCCAGAGGCACTGATTTGCGACGCACCATCCACTGTGACTTTCGTTGCAAAGGCGTTCACCGTTCCAGCATTTGCATTGAGATCGGAGGTTCCGGAGTTGGCGGCATTTGTGAGGCTGATTGTGCCTACCGGGGAAGTATCACTTCCAACATTGAGCGTCGGCAAAGGTGTGGTGATTGCAGATTGATAGGTGTTGATGTAGGCGCCATTTTCGATACTCAGGTTGTTCGTGTCGATGTTGCTAACTGCTCCGTCCGAAACGGAGAGGTAGGACCAGTAGGTTGTCGTACCAACTGTGGCGCTTCCATTTACGGTAACGCTCGTTTCCGGAGCACTTGACGTGCCGATATCGTAAGTTGTGCCGCTACCTGAAGCATAGGAATTACCGCCGTTGTCAATGGTAAGCGACCCACCACTTAAATTGAGGCTTCCGCCGTTTATCGCCTGCAGACTACTGTTGATACCGGTATTGCTTATAGTGTTAGCAATAATGTTTACCGTGCCGCCTGGGTTTCCCACGCCAGTAAATATGGCACCTGCATCCTGATTACTAAACGAGGCTGCGTGAATCGAGACGGTACCGGTGTTATCCGCTGAAATCAGACTGCCGTCATTCGTAAACGTGCCGGATGTGTTAATTGAGAGGAGTGAACCAGGGTCGGATGAATAAAACTGGGCCCCAGCGTCGTTGTTGACCGTATTCGCATAAATGTTAACAGTGCCTCCGCTGTTTGCCGAGATGGTCGATATACCGTTGCTGTTTCCACCCGTATTTGTAAGCGTACCAATATAATTCCCCGAACTACCCAGGTTGATGGTATTCTGAACGCCGCTGGTGGAATTGGCAGATCCGGTGAAAACATCTCCGCCGTTCTGGTTTGTGAATGACGTTGCAGTGACATTAACTGTACTGCCCTGGTCGCTGTAGATAGAAGACGCAGTGCCATCATTGGTGATTGCGTTCGCATTGACGTACAGTGTGCCACCGTGAAATTGCACATTGTTATAGTTCTCACCAGTGGCAAAAAGACTTGCGCCGTTCTGGTTGTTCAATGCACCTGCAACGTTCAACTGTAGGACGCCACCGTCGTCGGCGGACACAGAGGAGTTGCTGTCGTTGGTGAGGGTCCCAACATACAGCGTGGTCGTTCCACCGGGGACAGGTACATTACTAGGATCCAGGAAAGAAGTGGCGCTTATGCTACTGGAACCAGTGTTATCCACGCTGTTTGCATATACGCTAAGGTTACCGCTATCCTGCGACCAAATACCTGAGGCGCCAGCCAAGGTTATTGTAGTGAGTGGGTTTGACGACGAGCCGATATTAAGTTGAGATCCAGTTCCGGACGAGATCAGGCCACCGCCATTTTCGGTTGTCAGGATTCCTGAGGCAAGGCTAACATTTCCGCCGCCAAGGGCTTGAATGAAGGCGTTGTTGTTGTCGACTGTCCCGGATGAAATGTTAATTACTGCCAGACTGTCGGCAAATATTTGGCTCCCGTTATTTGTCAGTGAATCGGCGCTGCTGCCCAAGTTCAACGTGCTTCCGGTTCCATAGGAACTTAGGGAGGAGTTATTGATGTTAGAGATTGCACCGGTTGCTGTAAGCGTTGAGCCATTCAGAACTTGTACCCCGCCTCCACCATCGATGGTGAGCCCGGCAGCTACTGCATGGTAGTTTGAGGCAATATCATTGGATATTGAGATCATATAAGCAGAATGATTGTACACGTTATCGGTGCTAACAGGCACGGCTAATGAGCTCCAATTGGAAGCAACATCCCAATACCCATTGCCAGCAAAGGTCCAATTATCGTCGGCGCGGGCTGTGCGAGCAACACCAAGCAGTAGCACGCCAGCTGAGACGATGGGAAATATCCTGGTGACGCCGGGTATGCGCCTTCTCAACCTAACGTGGACGCTTACTGATCTATCCACTTTGTGCTTCATTTAGTTCTCCTTTGAGACACAAGTTCAATGCATAAAAGATCAACTTGACGATGGGCATCCAAATACAGCTTGGTTCCATAATCCATTGTATTGGTCCACCGTTAAAACACCGTGAAATCTACAATGCAGAGTGCTGTTTCTTCACAAAATATTAAGAGAATTGTGCGGAGCACTCATGACGATTCCTGCGTGGATTAGGATGGACTAGGTGTATCCCGTTTTGTCGAAATAACAGAAATCTACGGGACATCTATTCACCTGCAGTTACTTCGTATTTGCTGTATATCTCAGCCGTTTTGGAGTATGATTTACATAGGGACAGCTCAGTCGATGTCCGGGTACCTTGTAGGTCCAATAAGCATTGAAATGCCTGGCTCCTTAGCAGCAGGCGGCCATTGTTTATTTGATCGTACTTGGTAGGTTGCGGTGCATTTTTACTGTGATGTCGATCCGTTATTGACTTGATAAAGTATCAAAGGAGGCATAACCGAATGCCAGCCAGAACCGGAACAGCAAATTGGAGCGGTAACCTAGTAGATGGCAAGGGTCATGTAAAGCTAGGAAGTGGTGCTTTTGAGGGCAGCTATGATTGGCGTTCACGCTCGGGAGACGGCGCGGGCACCAACCCCGAGGAGCTTATTGCTGCAGCCCATGCAGGGTGCTATGCGATGGCACTATCACATATGCTTAGTGAGGCGGGACACGCTCCTACATCCGTGAATGCGAGCGCCAGGGTTCACCTCGAGAAGGCCGGGGACGGATTTGAAATCCCGCTGATCGAGCTCTCTGTGGATGCCGAGGTCCCCGGGATTGAGAAAGCCAAATTCCACGAGCTTGCCGAAGGCGCAAAAGCTGGGTGTCCAGTGTCAAAGGTACTAAAGGGTGCGCGCATCACTCTTTCTGCAACTCTAAAGTAATCGCAAACTGACCCTTCTATTGTGCTCTAGATTACAGTGCCGTAACCAGTCGCTTTGTTATCAGCATGATAAGGCACTCAAGTGCGAACAACTTACTCAATAGATTCTTACCACCAGCTTGGCTCGGCACTGTTCGCTGGTGGTAAGTTTGTGCGTGTTTGTCGCTCCGCTTGCAGTTGATCTTCACGTTTTGAGTTAGTTTGAACCTGGCGTACCTGCGACACACAGTCACCTCGCGTCACGAGATCGTGAATACACCTGCCAATACGTGCATTTCTCACGCCTGTTAAAGGTGTTTGTTACGAATAGGTAGCGTACCGTTGATGGGATGATCACGTAATCAGTCATGGGTGGTATTCTATTTGCGATTGCACCAAGGCGGGTGCGAACACTAAAACCCACGGGAGAAACCCTAACACCTATGGCAGCCATCTTTTACAATGCACACCACTCCCCAATAGGCGCATTTGCGAGTCTAACCTTGGGCTGCAAAGGTGCAACAGGCGGTTTGGGACTTGAACTAGCGCAGCCGGCTAATCAGCCAGTATATATGGGCTTGCAGAGTAAGGACGGCCAGTATATAGACATGCTGCCCTTCTATGGCTCTGTTGGTCAAGCAGATCCAGCCGCTCGTTTTCAGGTAGAACAGGCTCCTGGTGAGGGAATCAAAGAAGAGTCGAAAGGGTCCTCGGCGCTCAAACTGCGTCCTTTTGCGGATACAGACATCAGTCGGAATATGGCAGCCTCCATCGATGAATGGCACGCAGGGGACCTAGTGGTACGAGTCATTTCACCTGTCATGCCGGTGCCGGATCCGGCAGAGGCAGAGCTAGAATCGCTTAAGGTCGCGATTGTACCTGCAATTCTTGTTGAATTTGAGGTTGATAATCGTGGCTGCGCACTTGAGCGCAAGGCGGTGTTCGGATACGTCGGCACGGATCCCTATTCTGCAATGCGTCGCCTGGATGACACTATGCCAGGCTATGCGGGGGTGGGCCAGGGCACACATACTGCTGTCGTCGCGGAACAAGGATCCGCAGTAAGCGCACTAGGATTTTCCATTGACGACATACTTGCGATCCATCTTCCTGAAAATTGCCAGTTTGGGTTGGGCGCCACCGGGCTGCTTACCGTTACCGCCGCTGCGGATTGCATTTCACGCTTCCGGTTCGCAGTCTGCTTCTATCGCGATGGTTGTGCGACCGCTGGTCTAGCGTCTTCGTACCTCTACACCCGTTATTTCACCTGTATTGAGCAGGTTGCTCAGTTTGCTCTGCAACACTACGAGAAGTTGCGTCAACTAGCGCTTGATGCCGATAGTCGGTTTGCATCTCCACACCTAACGCCGGATCAGCGTTGGATGGTTGCACACGCTATTCGGTCGTACTATGGCTGTAGCCAATTGCTGACAACTAACGACGATCCTCTGTGGGTTGTGAACGAGGGCGAGTACCGAATGATGAATACCTTCGATCTCACAGTTGATCAGCTCTTTTATGAAATGATGTCAAACCCCTGGACCGTAAAGAACGTGTTAGATCAGTTTGTTGACCGATACTCGTACGAGGATGAGGTTACCGAGCCTGGAGCGTCTCATCGATACCCCGGAGGGATCAGTTTTACACACGATATGGGGGTGGGAAACGTTTTTTCACGGCCTGAGTATTCGAGTTATGAAAAGTTCGGTTTGCGCGGCTGTTTTTCTCACATGACTCATGAGCAACTGGTTAACTGGATATTGTGCGCTGCCGTTTACGTCCACGGTACCAACGACGAATCGTGGTGCGCGTCGAAATTAACTACTCTTGCGGCATGTCTGCAAAGTATGGTTAACCGCGATCACTATTTGGAGGAGAAGCGCGACGGCGTTATGTCGCTAGAGAGTACGCGAACCAGCGGCGGAGCCGAAATAACGACATATGACAGCTTGGATGAGTCGTTGGGGCAGGCTAGGGCAAATGTCTATCTTGCTGTTAAGTGCTGGGCAGCTTACATTGCTTTGCAGCGTATTTTTACAGATCATGGGTTGGAAGACCTCGCCGAACTTGCCCATAGGCAGGCCGTGTTATGTGCAACCACAGTCACTGCTTCGGCAGGTGAGGACGGCCAGATACCAGCCCTCTTGGAAGGCAATCATCCTTCGCGAATAATCCCTGCCATAGAAGGCCTTGTGTTTCCTCTCCATACTGGCTGCGAGGATGCTGTTCGCCCTAGCGGAGAGTATGCGGATTTGGTAAATGCACTTGGCCGACACTTCCGTAGTGTGCTAGTACCGAATGTGTGCCTGTTTGACGATGGTGGGTGGAAGCTATCTAGCACCGCACGAAATTCGTGGCTAAGCAAGATTTATCTCTGCCAGCACGTGGCTCGCAAGGTGCTTGGTATTGACGGACCCGCAGTAACCGCCAATGCCGATCGGGCACATGTAGGTTGGCTGACAGACGAGAAAAATGGATATTGGGCATGGAGTGACCAAATGGTAGCCGGCGTTGCCATGGCGAGCCGGTATTATCCCCGAGGAGTGACCTCCTGTTTATGGCTAAACGAGGAATGAACTATTAAATGCGGCAACCAGATCTATCGGCGGGTGGGCACAAGCGGTCACGATTTGGACGGTTACTTTCAACGAACACTGGTAGAGTTTCAGCTCTAGTTATTCTGGTTCTCATTGGTTACTGGGCGGTATGGTATAACAACCACCGCACCATAGGGTGGGGACAGACATTTAACCCTATTTACTGGTACAGGCGGTACCGCGGAGAGGACCTTTACATACCGTCTCAGGCATTGCTCCTTCATGGGAATCGTGCGCTGCATGAGGTTACGCTAACCTTCGACGACGGGCCACATCGAGAGAGCCTGCCCTCCATCTTAGCAACGCTGCAGAGGTTCCATGTGCATGGCACCTTCTTCGACGTTGGCGAGAACATGACGGCTTCACCAGATCTCGTGAAGTTAACGCTGAAGGACGGCAACGAAATTGGTGACCATTCCAGCACGCATCTGCGTCTTCCTAAACTGAGTCCGCTTGAGAGGCACCATGAGATTAATGACGCTGATATCACGTTCTGCAGGATAACCGGCAAACATATGCACCTGTTCCGACCTCCAGGTATGGAGTACAACGACCGTGTGCTTCAATCGCTTATGAACCACGGGTACATAACGGTGAGTTACACAGACGCCTCTCGCGACTACGCACCTGGAATTACTACCTCGTTTGTGGTGGACAGAACGTTAGACCGCGTGGAGAATGGTTCCATCATCCTCCTACACGACTATCCCGATACGGCACGAGCGCTGCCAGCAATTATTGAAGGTCTGCAGAAACGGGGTTATAAGATTGTGACCGTGTCGCATATGATACGCGACCTTCCCACCGAACAACGTAAAGAAGCCGAGGCATTTCTTGCCCGTAACCATGACTAAGTGGCTACATACTTGGGCGAACGGTTAGTTTAGCGATGCGGTGTCTGCCGTTGAGCAGAAGCAAAAAGGTAGACACAAAAACGGGGTCGATTGCAATGGACGGCAATCGACCCCATGATCATTCTAACGCACCATTTATACGAACTAATGTTGAGCTAATTGTGCTTGTACCACGGCCAAAACTTCCGGCGTAGTCGGCTTAACACCGGCCTTGAATCGCGCCACTACCTCACCTTTACGGTTTATAATGAATTTCGCGAAGTTCCAATCGATTGGCCCTGCGAATTTCGGGTCAGTATCCGCGCTAGTGAGGAATTTGTAGAACGGTGCCTGGTTGGGTCCCAAAACATCGATTTTGCTAAACATTGGGAACGTAACGTGGTACTTGCTGGTACAGAACTGTTTGATCTGAGCATTGTTGCCGGGTTCCTGGTGCAGAAAATCGTTCTCGGGAAAACCAAGAATTACCAGCCCCTGGTTTTTGTACTGCTGATACATCTGCTCAAGTCCGGCATACTGTGGGGTGTTCCCGCAAAGGGAGGCAACGTTTACCACCATGATCACTTTGCCAAGATACCGCGCCAGGTTAACCGTGTTGCCATCAATGTCCTTTACGATGAAGTTCAGTGCAGGTGGAACGGTAACATTTGGATAATCCGGATTGGTTGCTGCGGCTGCGGGGCCCATGGCATCTGGGGGGGCACCGGCTAGCTTTGCCTCAGCTACGTTGTCGAAGTCTTTAAATGAAAATCCGTGGCTGGCATAATAGAGACCGCGGTAGTTGCGTGGACCGCCCGGCCGGATGTGGCAGTACACGCACGGTTTATGTTCCCGTGCTGCAAATACTGGTGTTGCAAGCGAGGAAGTAGCCTGGCCACCAAGAAGAAGTACGCCAGCGGCAGTCAAAATTCTGTGAACCGTTCGGTTCAATTGCATAGTGTTTGCTCCTAATACCACTGTAAGGTATAAAGTTCATACCTTGCAGGAAATGTAAGTTCACAACAAAGACGCACCGATTTACACCCAGCTCAATTTGATGGTGCATTGAGGAGATGGCTAAGTACAGAGTTCGAGCAACATCGCCTTTCTGCTACAAAGCTACCCTAACTAACGATCTGCGCAAGCGAACCCATAGGGTGCCATGGGTCTAATCCAATTGGCTCACTGTCAAGCAGTTCAAGAACATCGGCTGGCACATACTTTCGGTCCACCACGACCTCGTAATTGTACTCGTCAAACCATGCATCGGTCATGAGCATGAACCCTTTGTCACCACCTTTGTCGCCCCAACTGTTCTCAACGCGCCACTTGCGTGGATCACCGTGGTCATCTAAATCTACGCCAGTAAACACCATGGCATGGGTCATCAGGCTGGCGCCGTAGTCGAGCCTGTCTGCTTTATTAAGCTCGAAGTTGGTGCCGTAAATAGGCTCATATTTAAACAACTCGGTATCCATCACACCGAGGTCGCGGTCGAAACATTTGCCGACATCGCAACCAAACCACACCGAGCGCTGATCTTTGATCTGCTCAATAGCAGCACGCTTCAACACATTCATCTCTACGTTGATATATCGCACTCGATAGCCGTCGACCACATTGCCCAAGAAGTTGACGGTGTAGAGACGTCGGAAGGGCGTGGTTTCCATAGGGCAATGAATCAGGCATACCAAACTGTCAAGGTCGTAGTCTACATATTTGCTGTAGAATTCCTGTGGGGTTAAAATGCCGTCGCGATGGAATTCCTTGTCCTTATCCCGCCATTGCCACTCAAATGAAGTGGGAGGAATTCCGAGGTGAATGCAAAGCATCTTGTATACTTCCGCCAGCATCGATTCCTTATGCGAACGTAATGTGGAAGTAGATACACCTGCACGGTATTCACGCCGCAAGAAAGCTGCAAATTCTCGCAGCTTTTCCGTTATTCTCTCGTTCATCTTGCCGGTTGAACTGCTGCTCTCGCTTTCGGGCATTACACTCTTGGGTACAACACCGTATTTCTTGATGATGTTGACGAACATGTCCCACTGACCCCCGTCCTGGATTGGCGATTGCACCAGCCAAGATATCAGACGGGAGTCCGTTGGTTCGTCGAGCGTATCCAAAATGGACTCCAGGAAGAAGTTTGCTTTCTCAAGCTTGTCGTAAAACGATACGTAGTTTTGAGAGAGCTCAAAGTCATCCAGGTTCATTCGCTTAGCGGCCTCTGTCCTGAATAGGTTCGTTCCTGCAAACAGCCAACACCTTCCGCTACTTTCCTGTGAGGTTGCAGGACCGGCTGGCACGATATGCGAATACACATGGTTTATCCGCGTAACGGCTTCACGGTTCATTGCTATTTTTGAGACGGACGTCTTTGTGACAGCGTTGAGTGCCGCCATGTTGGCGCTGTTTGACCTGAAGGCGCTTTGAAACTGCTGAATGTCGTCGGGTGTTATGGCGCCGGTAGTAATGGCAGTGTCTATCATCGATGCTCCATTCCTTGCGTAGTTTGGTCTACGGAGTGTTGCAAGTACCAGATGCCGTCTATGAGATGCGCTATCATGTAGCGCCTGAGAGTAGCCGGCATATGATACATTTCTTAAAGACCCTTCTTCCTGTTCATTATAAACGAAAGCATGCCCTGAAGTTCCGGTGCTGTGAGACCGCCTTGGTGCTTCACGTCCATCATGCTAATCGCCATTGCGGCTAAGCGGGTGGATGGCGCCGTCTTACCATCCGTATTTCCGCTTAATCGGCGCAGGGCGGTGATCATTTTTGCAAGTTCAGTCTCATTCAGAATGCCATCGTGATTCGTATCATAGTGCTGGAATGCTTGCGATATTATACTCGCACCGACTGCGCGCATCATTGAACTACTGCCGGTGAATCGCTGGCCGGAAACAAGGTTTTCGTTATCAGCAGTATATGCCAGAAACGCAATGCACATTTCATCCGTTGTTTGATCGCCCCACCACACCCGTTTTGGCGGTGAATTTGGATTTCTGGGGTTACTATCGCTGTTGTTGTAGTGGGCCGTTAGTTGCACGACAGTTCCTGCAGGAAGTGCAATAGGTTCTTTAAAAGTATAAGCGGTCTGCCAGTTGAAATCGTAATTTGGCACGTCGACAAGGGTTTCCGTGCTACCATTGGGCAGATGCGCTTGAACGAGCATATCGTGTCCGAGTAGGTGCATATGCGGAAGCACGCTAATCACGTGTATGCCATCCGGGATCGTGACAGATGCGGTCGCGGTGTAATCGGTGTCACCGGGTGGAATGGAGAGAAACGGGTCAACGATCGGAAGATCACGCACTAAGTTCTGTACCGGGCTGCGTCTGAAATAGAGACCGATGGAGGTACGGTCGGTTTCGGGTTTACCGTCCTTATGGTAGTGCACCTGCATGACGATATCAGCGTGCGCCGGTAGTTCTACTCCTGTACCCTTGGCACAACGGATTGTTTCAAATCCAGGAACCCATCCTCCCAACGCGCCTGCGGGATTGAATCCTGGTCCACCAAAGGAGGTATACCCAGGATTTCCGTCGTGCTCCGCCGCTTCCAGTTTACGTGCGGTCCCACTTGTGTCGAGGTACACAATGACGTGGTGAACCACCCGCATGTTGCCTGGTCGTACCTGAATTGCCGAAAGGTACTGGTCATGAGGCAGGTTTGTTGGAATAACAAAGCATCGGTAGACGTCATTTCCAGCGGCTGATAGATGATAAGCCTTTTCAGGTTTGACAATCAGGTCAGGTCTTCCCAACTGCCATCCACTAGTGTATTGCGGTATCGGCTCCAAATGGGCCGCATCACCCTCTGGTGCGCCCTCGGCGGCCCAACGTTGAAGAAGAGCCTTTTGTGCGTCCGTTAAGTAGCGCGCACCCTGGTATAGTGTGTGAGAAGCTGCATGCCAGGGAGGCATGTATCCACTCGCTGTTACTGCCGCTATCATCTGTGCCTTTTGCTGCACTTCCTGGTACGTTAAAAGGGGAAATGGCGCTACAGAATTTGCATGATGACATGGGGCGCACTGGCTAAGAATGATGGGCGCAATGTCGTGACTGTATGTAACCTTTGTAACACTAGGCGTACTCGCCAAAGCCGCCGTGCCGAATGCGGCCAACAGTAACATTCCAATGGCAATGCAACACGGCTTTCGTCCCAAAACGTTCAACAATACTTAGTCCTCACTTTGCTAACATTAGGTACCAGCCGCACGTTCACAGGGCATTGCCGTAGACGGAAATGACAGCTTAATACTGTGAGAGTAACCATGAAACCCGGGATAATATGCGCGGCCATATGAATGCCAAGGGTATGGAAGCAGAGCAAACTGCAACCACGTCACAAGTATAAGACGAATAAAGTGTGCATTGTGTTAACCCGCGGCGTACGAATCGTCCCAGACGGTACGGGCCAACAATGCACGGTGCTTCTACTGTACTTTCAGTATTTCTACAGAGGTAACCTCAAAATGTGCGTTATTACCTATGGCAAATAGGCGCAAGTGCCACGTTCCTTTCGGGTATCTCAAATTGGCCGCCGGCAGAGTGGAGTAGTAGGTGCCCTGCCCACTGTTATCCGGAATGAGCATGATATCTGGGCCGCCGCCGGGCGGCTCCAGCTTTGCGGACCATGCTCCTACTGCGTTTTTAACTGTGATTTTTAGCTCTTCTTTAGGTGACGGGGCAAACGGCAATCGTACTTCCACGGCTGCATAGGGAAGGGTTGATGGGCACGCCACAAACAGCCCTGCGCGGTGGAAGTGGAATACTGCAGCATCGCTACGCCAGGCATGCCATGCCTTTACGGCATCTATGATGGGACGCCAGATCGGCCTTCCGACGTGAACTCGCCGAATTGAGCTGAGTTGCCTGCGAGAATCTGTGACTTCAAAATTGCCGCTAACGGCTTTTGCACTGGGCATCAATTTCAGTTCAATGCGGCGAATTTCGAATGGCTTTAAAGTGGCGGCGAGCCACGTATGGGGCTCAAGCAACCAGCCACTGGGTAGTTTTACCTGCAGTGAATACGTACATTTGTGGCGGGTGCAGTTTCGAACTGTAATGGTGGTATGTTGCTCCCTGTTCATTTGAAAGATTCGTGGACAATTCGAAATGGAAAGGCCGCTTGCCGATCGTGCAAGATGCACCATATCTCTCAGCGACACCGCCACATAGTTTTTGCCCAATGCTTGCATTGTTTCGTAGTAGAGAGTTGGCGCGTCCTGTGACAGACCACCATAGCACTCAATGAAACCGGGCCTGGGGAGGCCCTTTGCTGTGTTGCGAATAAGTTGTGCGAGTTGCTGTGGGGAGTTGGTACCGTAGTAGAACAGCGATTGCGCCGGAAGAATGACCGGGGTGCCATCGTTAAGGTAGTAAACGCCTACTCGCCCAGGCACAGGAAAGTGACTTATACCTTCCACACCAGAGTACTTAACGTATTCCTCCAGCAGGTCTGGCCTAAAATTACCAGGTGTCTCCCACACGTCGGTAACGTGTTCATGGGCTTGTTGTAGCAGCACTTTTGTATGACTGGCGTACTGAACCAGGTTTGGCAAGAGGTTGAGCAAGCAATATCCTCCTCCGCTTACCCCAGAGAAGAAGCTATCTGTTCGCGCTCGCATCCTATGGTACATCGCTAAAAGTGCCGGGGCATCGTTAGCGAGTGTAGCGGTGAGCCCCCATGTAATGGGCACTTTGCCTCGGTCGCTATTGAACCACGCGCCCATTTGCCAGGAGGCTGCAATTTTCGGCGTGTCTGCTTCGTTGGTCTCGAAATCGACGTAATAACGATCACGAAGTCTCGTTTTCGGTACTGGCCGGTTCTCGTTCTCCAGTTTGGCTAGCCATGGCCACTTCTTGCCAATAGCCGCATACAGGCTTAGGTTTGGGGCTGCGGAACAGACTATACTGTCACCCTCTCGCGAGATAAGCCGACAGTATTGCGGCTCAGGTTCTGCCCATCCGTAGACCTCCGTGAGTGGAGGAAGTGCATGAAGGATTGTTGCAAACGTTGCGGCTTGTGATGGGTACGCCGGATAACCGTATGCCGGCTTACCGTTTGGAGAAAGATTGAACATAAATGCCCGTCGGTAAAAGGCGTAATCGAAGCCCACAGTCACCGATTTGTCACCACCCACGTTGCAGCCAGGATAGCTTACACCTGCTGAATAACAGATTGAATGGCTGCATTTTGGCAGTAGGTGAGTAATTGCCCACTTGTATACCTGTCCATTCGTGCGCCAGCGGCCAACAAGGTTATCTAGAACGGGCAGAGCGGCAATGTCACCGTGAAGCATACTCGATGTGACAGGCAGCGCATCCTTAAGACCCGCCAGTGTGCACGCGACGTACCTTTCCGCATCGATTGCGGGATCGTATACTACGACGCCGCGAACCTTGCCAGAGAAATGGTGAACTGCATCCTCCAGCGTTGGTATCGATTTCACCGTCAACCCCAATGAGATTAGAGCCTGTTCCAGGCGCAGATCAGCGTTAGGCCACGACCAAAACAAATTGGAGGTGTTGACCATAAGGTTAGGTGATATGCGGTTTACGATTCCTTCAAGCGCATAAACTGCCAGCTGCTTGTTGTAAGACAAGCCTGCAATATTGATGGTGCCAATAGTACCCGTCACTTTGTCTGCACCACGGGCGGTATTGCATGACAAGCAGGTTATTACGAGGCATAAAGCTAATATGTAGCCATAGCGGCTGTGTTTCACCAATGGAACTGTTCCCCTGTGCCTTGTGGAGACTTTATAAGCGCTAGATTCCTGCAATAAGCAGAAACTTCCTGCTTATTTAGTTGGCTTGCGGTAGCAGCGTAGGGGGCTAAGGACATCTTTGCCAAGAGAGGTAGCGCATAACCGTGGCGGAGCAGATGCTCAACGATCCGAAATTCCGTGGAATAGGTTGTGCGGTGTTAGTGCTCGCTGTGATAGTTGCAGCCGTGCATTACGGAGCAAACACTGGCAACTCTTCGCCAACACCCCTGTTTGCCAGTGGTGGCGGCACAACACAAGCGGTTGGTAAGCTACCCTCTAGTTATTACGGTTCACCCGCATCCGCGGGGAGCACGCCTCAACCTGCCTCGACTACGGGGCCCGCGGCTAGCTCTCAAACGCAGCTGTCATCCCAGCCAGCGGCGCCAACAACGGTGCAAGTCGATGTAGCAGGTGCAGTCCGACATCCTGGTGTTTACACACTTCCCAACGGCGCACGCAATAACGATGCGCTGAAGGCTGCAGGCGGTCCCACAAAGCAAGCGAATACGAACGCAGTTAACCTGGCGGCGCTGGCGGTCGATGGCACCCAACTCTATTTCCCCACCAAGAAGGAACAACCGACTGGGGGTGCCGCAGATGCGTCGGCACTGCCTGCACAAACCGGAACTTATCCCGCTTCTGCATCTGTGTCTGCGGCTTCACCAAGGAGGTCTGGTCGATCTAGACGAGGTTCAAAGGCAAAGAAGTTAAAGTCTCCATCGCAAGGGCAAGTAAACATAAATACTGCCAGTGCCGGGCAATTACAAATGGTACCGGATATCGGTCCCGCCATGGCGGCACGAATAATCGCGTTTCGCCAACAAAACCGCGGGTTTGCCACGTTGAAAGATTTGCGAAATGTGAAGGGGATTGGCCCCAAAAAATGGGCGAAGATGTCTCCGTTCCTTAAGGTGAAGTAGATTTGGTTCTGTCGACGCGACACCTAGCTAGAAGTTCCTATAGTGCCAGTCGACCACCGTATCACCTGCCATCAACCTTCCGTCGTGAACATCGAGACGCTGTTTAGCCGGTATCGTAACAAGCACCACCG
>DAIDKH010000056.1 GCA_027450145.1 Chthonomonadaceae bacterium
CTGCCACATGCATTTGGGCCAGTTAAAGGGCTTCTATACAAAATTGGGACGCGCATAAACTATGGCACTACCACAAGCACAGATGCACTATCCCAGGCGATTAGTCAGGCTTCCGGCTCGTTGTCGTTGCAGGTCTTTGCAAGACCTCGGGCAGTTGACAAACTGACGACATTCAATGAATCCTTTTCCGTGGGTCACGTTTGGACTGGTGGCCAGTACAGCGGTAACTCTGCGCTCGCCACACTCTCACTGGACCACACATTTCACCATGGAGGGAGTGTAACTCTCTCATACGACTATATCTCGACACCAGTGTCAATGCTAGACAGCGGTGGGCACAACCGCGTCAGTTTGATTTACCATTTTCTTAGCGGTAAGCGCTTCTCAGCTTCAATGTTTGGAACCAGTTACCTGGATGCTACCAACGCTAGTGCTCAGGCAGATCTTGCATATCGGATCAATAACTACTGGCGTATACTTGCGTCCGCAACTTTGCACAGCGATAGTATGCTAAGTTATAAGGACTTTGAGCTTACGTTGGGTAGAAGAATTGGGGCGCGTGAGCTGCAGTTAACCTACTCTACCTTCCTGAAGCGCATCTCGCTGGACCTTACCTCAACCAATTGGTAAATTAAAGCAGGGTCCAAATAACAGCATCCTGTGCAGGTTCAACACCGCGCGTGCAGTGGCATAACATAAATGGGAACGTTCTTCTCTTGTACTCAATAGGCCGCAAGGTTGAGGTGTACACGAGTGGAAGTACGGACGGCAGAGGGCCGACGAGCCGAGCTTCTAACCACGGACCGGGTGGGGGAGCGTTCCCATGCGCCTTCCGCGTTGGGTTTCACCTTTGGTAAGCCCTGCAGGAGCTGCCTCCCCTGCAGGGCTTACCAAACTCCCCCGGATTAGTTGCTCAGTGCAGTATGTTTTAACCAGTTCGGGCGGGATGCCTCGAATTTGGCGATGGCTCCCTCGTTTTGTAACGTTAGGCCGATATCATCAAGCCCTTCGAGAAGGCACCGTTTTCGGAATGAATCAACCTCAAAATGAACCGGAGGCAGACCTTCAGCTGTTACCGTCTGCTGAGGGAGATCTATGGTAATTGGGCTGCCGGCATGTTGCTCCACATAGTTCAGCAGTTTCTCAACTGTTTCCTCAGGCAGAACAATGGGCAGCATGCCGTTTTGGAAGCAGTTGTTGAAGAAAATGTCTGCAAACGAAGGAGCAATGATTGCCCGGAAACCAAAGTCGGCAAGCGCCCACGGTGCGTGTTCTCGTGAAGATCCACAGCCAAAGTTCTTGCCAGCCACAAGTATCTTAGCGTCCTTGTAGGTTTCGTTGTTTAGAATGAACTCCGGTCTCGGGGTTTTACCGTCCTCCTGAAAGCGCCAGTCGTAGAACAGAAACTCTCCAAACCCTGTTCGCTCGATCCTTTTAAGAAACTGCTTGGGGATAATCTGGTCAGTATCGATGTTGGCGCGATTTAGTGGTGCTGCCGCACCTGTGACTACAGTAAACGGGATCATCTTATTTGGTCTCCATGTCTCTTATGTCGGTGAGCTTACCGGTGATGGCAGCCGCTGCCGCCATTTGTGGGCTCACCAGGTGAGTTCGGCCCCCGCGACCCTGCCTACCCTCAAAATTTCTGTTGCTTGTTGAAGCACATCGCTCCCCAGGCTGTAGTATGTCTGGGTTCATGCCGAGGCACATGGAGCATCCAGCCTCTCGCCATTCAAATCCGGCCTCTATGAAGATCTTGTCGAGACCTTCGGCTTCCGCGTGGATTTTGACCTGTGCCGAACCCGGTACCACCATCGCGTTCACATTGGAATGTACCTTGCGGCCCTTTACAACCGCTGCGGCTGCACGCAAGTCCTCTAATCGGCCGTTGGTACACGAACCGATGAATACGCGGTCAATGCTGATATCCTGCAGAGGTGTACCCGCCTTGAGGCCCATATATTCTAGCGCGCGCGATGTCGCCTGTCTGTCGGCTTCGTTATGGAAATCGGTTGGAGAGGGCACAGTGGCAGTTATGGGTGCGGTCATACCTGGGCTGGTACCCCATGTAACATAGGGTGCGATATCATCGGCATGCAGTATAACGGTCTCATCGAATTCGGCACCCTCATCCGTCTTCAGCGTCTTCCAATACTCCACCGCAGCATCCCAATCCGCACCTTTGGGTGCGTGCGCTCGGCCTTTCAACCATGCAAACGTTGTCTCGTCCGGTGCGATCATGCCGGCACGGGCGCCCGCCTCTATCGACATATTACAGACCGTCATACGGCCTTCCATTGAGAGGCTCTCAATCACTTCACCGCAGTACTCTACGACGCAGCCAGTGGCGCCAGCAGTGCCAATCTTGCCGATGATCGCAAGGATGACGTCCTTTGCGGTAACTCCAGGTCTTAGTTTCCCATCTACGCGAATCTGCATGGTACGCGGCATTGATTGAGGCAGGCATTGCGTGGCTAACACATGCTCGACTTCACTTGTCCCGATGCCGAAAGCTAGCGCGCCAAAGGCACCGTGCGTACTTGTGTGGCTATCACCGCAAACGATGGTTTTGCCGGGAAGCGACAAGCCCTGTTCTGGTCCGATGACATGTACAATTCCCTGTAAAGGACTGTGGATGTCATACAGCGTCACACCAAACTCCTTGCAGTTTTGTGCCAGAGTATCCATCTGCTTTCGTGATATGATGTCTGCTACAGGAACCGTGCGGTCCGTTGTGGGAACGTTATGATCCATGGTGGCTACCGTGAGTTCTGGACGCCTCACCTTGCGACCCGAAATGCGTAGTCCCTCGAATGCCTGCGGCGAAGTCACTTCATGAACCAGATGTAGGTCGATGTAGAGAAGTGCTGGTTGGCCGGGCTGTTCGTGAACGATATGGCCGTCCCATATCTTGCGGAAAAGTGTTCGTGCCAAGATTAACCTCCTAAGTTCCGTTATCCGACAGGTCCCATTGTATAATGGCCACCTTTGTGCCATTTAGTGCAGCTTTCACGCGATGTGTGTCTATGCCTGTCTATGCTGCCACCAACCTAATGCAGACCTAGAAAAATACGAGTAAAAATCACTGCTTTAAGTACGGAAGTATTATACGACGACCAGTTGGTATGCGTCCAATATAAACTTTACATAGAATTCATGCAAGTTTGTTATAGCATCGCAGGATGATTGAGACGCAGAGATTATATAAATGATCGTGACCTTGCTACCTCGTACTTCTACAGCCCTGCAGTTGTGTCTTTATACAAATAAGGATATCGAGACGGACGCTCCCGAAATCAACGTCAACCTGAGGTACCTTCTCAATTGCAAACGGGCTAGTAATTGTAGTATGATTAGGAGAATAGCAAAATAAATTGCGGGACCGACTTTATTGGGGGTTGGCTCCTGGCATGGTGAGTCTCTCCCGAGTGTTTTCTAATACTCATAGCCGTTATGTGGCATCTGGTTGGTACAACACCATTTATAACAGTACGGAATGCGATTTGCTGGCTGTGAACCCTAAAAGTGGCATGGAATTAGCTGCTTAGCTAGCAACCAAACAATTCAACTTTGCAGGTGGCTTGAGAATGAAACTGTTAGTTCTTGCTTGCGCATTCGGGTTTTCGATCGGTAGTTTTGGAGTCGGTAGTTGCCAAAACGAGCAGCAGGCTGCGCAGTTGGCGAAGGATGCAATCACCAAGAACGATGTCACTGCATTCAATCAGCTGTCAGCCGCAGCACATCGACACGACGTGATATCCGAGAGCTATTTAGCGTCTGTTTACGTAGCGCGAAATCAGACGGATAAAGAGGTGAAATGGTTTAAGGATGCTGCACACAGGGGTAACGCGAGGGCACAACGGTGGCTTGCCTCTCTCTATGCTGCAGGTACCGGCCTTCCTCAGGATAATGTACGGGCGTTGAAGTGGTATAAATCGGCCGCTACACTGGGTGATGTAAAGGCTGAATTAATTGTAGGCGTGGCGTACCTGGGCGGCAATTTGGTCAATCAAGATTACGTTAGAGCCATGCGGTGGTTGAATAAAGCTGCACAGGCAGGTGATCCTACTGCTGCAGCCCGGGTGGGAGAGATGTATGAGGTAGGGCAGAGCGTTCCTCAGAACTTTACGGCCGCACAGATTTGGTTTCGTAAGGCGGCAAGTAGCAATTCTCCACGCGGGGAATACGATTTGGGTATGCTTTATTTCACCGGCAAACTAGGACCAGTCGACTATGCCAAAGCTTTGAAGTGGTTGACAGAATCAGCAACTAATGGCTTGAGCCACGCAGAGAGCCGATTAGCCCAAATGTATAAGAACGGTGAAGGCGTGCCGGTGGATGACGCAACTGCCCTTAAGTGGTACAAGAAGGCAGCCGCGCAGGGAGATGCCGAGGCAGAGTATCGATTGGGTCAGTTCTACGCAAATGGAACCGGCATTAAACAGGACTATGCTGCTGCAGTTAATTGCTATCAGCTGGCTGCTACCCAGGGTTATCCCGCAGCAGAAGCGAGTTTGGGGTTCATGTACGAGCATGGGTATGGTGTTACCAAGAGCTACGACAAAGCTATAAACCTATATCGGTCTGCGGCCGCATTAGGTAGTCGAACGGCGGAAAACAACCTGGGGGCAATGTACCGCTATGGTGAGGGCGTGGCAACTGACTACGGTTTAGCGGTTCAGTGGTATCTGAGGGCCGCAGATCAAGGGTATACCGATGCGCTTTCTAATTTGGCGGACATGTACAAGAACGGCTTAGGCGTACATCGCGACGATGTCGCGGCCTACGCACTTGCATACCTTGCCGCCAAGAATAATCCCGCGCTCGAACCGCAGCGACAAAACATTTCACTCTTGCTTACCAATGACGAGGACCATTCTGCTCAGAAATTGGTAGGAGAGATGTCGCGAATCGGCGTGCGCTATGCGCTCGAAAAATACACAGCCACACGCTGGTCTCGGTAGGTGGTAATTCAACAAACCGATGCCAACAGGGTTGCTGTGAAAGTGAATTCGACGGGCATGCATGACGTGGGTGCAGTCAAATGACTAATGGGCGCAAGAGGGAAGCTTCGCTCATTGGTTGACCGATGGGTAAACACGCACCAATCGTATATTTCATGCTACATGTCTGGTTGTGCACCTATTCCGTAGCGATTGCCACCTCAGTTTGACACACCGTTAATCGGTATGGTACATTATCGATCAGGTTTAGAAGATATCGCCCATGACCACCTGCCGACTGTTTTACAGGTGGAAGGAGAAGTCCGTTGCGCATACGATCCAAAGAAATTCGGCGTACCCGAAAACGTGCGGAAGAGCGGTACAAGGCAGAGGTGAAGGAATTGAAATCTGCCCACCCGGCGTCACGTTCTACTACAAGAACTGCTCCACGCAGTTCCGGGCGCGGAAGCGCAGGCGCCAGCCGACCTGCAGCCACCCGTCCAGCGGCATCTCCTCGGCCAAAACGTTCGGCCACAACTTCTACTCCGCCGGCCGCCACAGAATAGTATCAAGCATTCTGCTTGTATGAGGATTTAGTTGTTGTGCCAAGGTCAGCAAATGAGCGCGCGGTGTATGTATCGGATGTTGTTGACTTTCTAGAGTATTTTGCGCCGCCTTCGCTAACTTCAGCGGAGGCGGTTTATGGTTTGCAGTATGGTTCAGCCAGTGAACCCGTTTCTGCAGTAATCCTGGCTCCGTTTGTCACACAATCTGTTTTGCGCGTTGCAAATGCTACCACAGCAAACCTTATTATCACCCCAACCCCTTTATCGGGCTCACCCAAGGACATTCTGCGTAGTGATGAATGGCCAGGGAGTCTGGTTTCGCAACTGATTCAGGCAGGAATTTCGCTATATACACTTGCGCCCTCTGCATCTGTTGTTCCCTCTGGTTTTGACCACTGCTTTGCGGAGCGCCTAGGCATTGCGGCAACCGCCCAACTTCTCGCTGCATCCGTGGAACCTCAGCTAAAGCTTGTGGTTTTTGTGCCTTTAAATGCGGTTAATGTCGTAAGATCTGCACTTGCGGAGGCAGGAGCAGGTGTAATCGGCAACTATACGCACTGCGCGTTTGAATCTCGCGGCGTTGGCAGCTTTTTGCCTGGGCCGGGCAGCCAGCCCACCACTGGTTCCATTGGCAGGTTCCAGATGATCGAGGAAGTTCGGCTAGAGGTCCGTGTCCCTCAACGGGAGCTAAGCGGTGTTCTTGCCGCGCTGCTGGAGGTTCACCCTTACGAAGAACCTGCCTATGATATCTATCCGTTACGAACCCCGGGTTCTGTCTTCTCCCGTGGAAAACTGGGCGAACTTCCCCTGCCGGTTTCAATGATGACTGTGCTGGGCCAAATTGAGGACGCGCTGCGATCTTACGGTACTAACAGGCTGCGGAGTTACAATGTCCACCATCGGGAGGTACAGAGCGTAGCCGTAGTAAGCGGTGACTCCGGTGGTGGCAGTACCATCCAGGCGGCATTGAGGGCCGGTGCAGACGTGGTAATCCTTGGAGCGGTATCACAACAGGACCAGATGATGGTAGATGGGCACCGTACTGCGCTGGTCGACACCGGGTATGCACCTTCGCTTGCTCCTGGCCTTGAGCGGCTCGCGGCACAACTGCGTAAAACATTTGGCGCTGAGGGATTGCGTGTGCTGTGTGCTGGGCGCGGTCACTAATAATGGATCAACTGATACGAGCAAGTAAAGCACCGTTGCAGCCCACTGGGTACAAAATTGGCGATATTCACATAAGTCCGCCGGTAGTACTGGCCCCTATGGCCGACATTACAAATGGCTCATTTCGACGCATAGCCCGCAGAATAGGTGGCGCGGGCCTGGTAGTAACGGAACTAATCTCCACAGCGGCTTTGCATCACGGCAGTAAGCGATCACTTGAGATGTTCGATATCACGCCTGACCAACACCCTGTCGCCGTACAACTCTTCGGTTCAGATCCTCAATTTATGGCTGAGGCGGCAAAGGTTGCCGAAGCAGCAGGAGCGGATGTCATCGACATCAACATGGGGTGTTGGGTGCCAAAGGTTTGCAAGACAGGTGCAGGGGCCGCCATGATGAAAGACGAGGACACCGCTTGCCGCGTTACGGAGGCAGTGGTTAATTCAGTCGATTTACCCGTGACTGTGAAGATGCGGGCCGGGTGGGATTATGGGCATTTCGCAACCGCTGGCCTGGCGGTGCGACTTCAAAACGTGGGCGTGAAGGCACTCGCTCTGCACGCCAGATACGCGGTTCAAGGACATACTGGCAATGCCGACTGGAAGCTCATTCAGGCCTTCAAAAGTGCAGTAACAGTACCGGTCGTGGGGAATGGCGATGTTCGGTCTGCTGCTGATGCCTTGCGTATGTTTACAGCAACCGGATGTGATGGCGTAATGGTGGGGCGCGGCGCTATAGGCAATCCGTGGCTCTTGCGTGATATCGCAGCCCTGTTGACGACAGGAGTTATACCAGAGCCTCCGACGCCGCACGAACGCGTAGACACCGCTATCGAACACCTGCGCGACCTTTCGCGAGTTATTGGCGAGGGCCGCGCAGTTCGGCACTTGCGCGGGCAGTTGCCCCACTACGCACGGGGATTAAGGAATGCCGCTCGCCTAAGAGAGATGATGCATCAGGCGGAAACGGTCGAAGACGCCATAGCGGCCTTCAAAGTCCTTGAGCCGTTCGAGGTCGACGAGACGGATGCTGGACGGTCGGATGGCGCCTAGGCAGGATCTTCATGTTCGTGGGTGTGCTCTACGCCATGACCATGCGGGTGGGAGTGAAGCGTGCTGCCATGACGGTGCAGGTGTTCATGTACCAGATTTACCTGAACCAACAGGTTCATGCGATTCTCTAGTTCTGATGCCGGCATGATCTCGGCAATGGTGTGGTCTTCGCGAAATACGATGACAGTATCTGCGATATGCGCCACGGTTTCCAGGTCGTGCGTGGCGATCACGAACGTTTTGCCTGCCTCATGAAGCTTTAGCAGCAGGTCCAACAGCCATGACTGGGCCCTTGGATCCAGGGCTGCCGTGGGCTCGTCCATTAGTATGACGTCGGGATTCGTTGCCAACGTGCACGCGAGAGCAACCCGCTTCTTCTCCCCTCCAGAGATCTGAAATGGCGCTCTTGAAAGGAGGTGCTCGATACCAGTTAATGCAGCGACACTCTGTACACGATCTTCCACTTCCGCGGCAGTGAGACCCATATGCACCGGGCCAAAGGCCAACTCATCGGCTACAGTAGGAGAGAAGAGCTGCGCGTCCGAATTCTGGAACACAAAGCCAACACGCCTGCGGAAAACGTGAGCGGTCTGCTCGTTATCAAGTCGTTTCGCCGTAAGCGGTTGACCGAATGCTTCTATCTGGCCAGAGTGGGGAAACTGAAGTCCTCCCAAAATCTTCAACAACGTCGACTTCCCACATCCATTCGCACCAAGAAGGGCTACACGTTCACCGGGCTTTACTGCGAACGAGATGCCGCTAAGTGCAAGCTGACCACCGTCGTATTTAAAGCTTACGTCCTGTAATTTATAATGCGGCAGCACGGCAATGGAAGAATCCTGATTAGCCATGATAATGCTCTCCTAAAATTAGGGCAATTGCTGTAGCGAAAATACAAACGACCCATAGGACGTCCTTGCGGTTCCATACAGACTTATTCAGTACCTTGCTCTCTCCTCTGTACCCGCGTGCCGTCATAGCAGCTATCACCTCATCAGTAAGTGCCATTGTCTTGCTAAATAGCACTCCAATGCCGTTTCCCACAAACCTTCTAGCCTCTGCGTCGTGCACTGGTCCTACAGTTCGGCTTTTGCGCGCCGTGAACATGTCGTCGGCAGTTTGTAGGAGAACGGTGATATAGCGATAGGTCATAGCCACTAGTGAAACGAAAATAGAGGGAGCTTTCAGGCTTCTCATAGCACCTAGCAGTTTGTGCCACGGCGTTGACATCGTAAGCAGTACGGCCAGTGCAACAGTTGCGGTTACGCGCATGACAAGCACCGCGAACGCCCACATGCCCTGCGTCGTGATGGCGATGTATGGGGTGTGCCACAACACAACGAATGGATTGCCAGGTGACGCGAAGCTGAACAGTAGAGGCAGAGCAATTCCTCCCACGAAAAGTGGTGCAGAGAGCAGAACTCTTCGATTTAACACTCCTAGCGGGATGGAAGATGCGTAGGCGGCCACATTTGCGAGGATATAGATCAGCGCAAGAACCGGTAAGCTGTGCGAAAGAGCTGCGCAAACCAGCAGGACCAGAACACTGATCAATTTGGCTGCCGGGTTAAGGTCCTGCATCAGTCCTCGTTGATTTGCCCACTTATCAGCCCGTAATGCAGTAGCGGTTCCGTTGGTAATCTCCGCAAGAGTACGCTGCAGGAATGGATTACTCTTGCCTCTGGAAGCTCGTGAAAATACCGTATCTGTGGAAGTCGAGAGCCATGGAGGCAGCTCGGTTGCTGCGCATGAAACCTGGGATGTTGACACGGCTACCGAGTTGTTAGCAGGTTGATCGGCTGGTCGTACGAGCCGTCGCCCAATTAATGAAACAATGGCCAAAATACTGCCAACGCCCAGGATCCCCGCACCAATGTAACCCACCACATTTGCGCTAGAACCAGTTTGAGCATAATCCTGAAGGAACGAAAGCGGATGATATCCGACCGCCTGTAGATGCGCCATTCCCTGGGGTACATAGCTCTGGCCAGTAACCTTGAAGATGACTTTGCGGATATCCTCGGCGTTCCACTCCCCAAAGGCATCGCCCTGCGCGATTAAACCCAGGGGCGACAGTGCGATAAGTGCCAGGATACCCACCCACAGCGACTCCCAGCGCCTGTTACGATGGTCTTGCTGGGTCAGGTCACCAGCGCAGCCATAGAGCGTGTATCCAGTGCGCTGCATGTACCGCACGACCATTGCGGTCACTACCGCCTCAGCTGGGCCGGCTAGCAGCAAGTGGGCGGCCAACATGGATGGAACGGTTATGTTGAGACCGAATGGGAAGTAAAGCGGATGCCCGGTCGAATCACGAAAAAGCAGTGGTTGGATTCCCAACAGTATTCCAACCACCGATGCTGCCACATTGATGCCAACGAAGGAACCCACTCCTGCCGCGAGAACGCGTCGGTTTGACTCACCGGAGGACTTTCCAGCGAACAATCGGTAAACGGCGTAGCCCACCATAGGCAAAATAAATGCCATGGTCAACGAGTTTGCGCCGTAGGCGAGAACTCCACCATCACCGAAAAACAGAGCTTGTATTGCGAGCGCTGTCGAGACCCCGATAATCGCCGCCCACGGCCCCAAGAGGATTGCCAGAAGAGTGCCTGCCACCGGATGAGCGGTCGTACCCCCAGGAGCAGGTACGTTGAACATCATAATTGTGAAGCAGAACGCAGAACCTAACGCCAGGACGGGAAGTTGTTTAGCTCCTAACGTCGATTTAACTTTGCGTCCCGCAGACCACCACACTGGAATCATGACCGCAGCGGCTATTGCACAGGTTGAAGGGCTCAGAACCCCGTCCGGAATATGCATACACTCTCCATGTCACGGCAACTCGTTCACCGTCGATAATAATTACGAATCCGTGAAGGAGAATACTGCGCTTGCCCGGAATATCAAACTAGAGGTGTATACGCCTATTCTAGCGTTTTGCCTTCTGAATACTCTGGATCGCCAGCTGAATAGCGCTAAAACACTGCTTCATATATGGAACAGGGTCCGTTTCATGATCCTCGTATTCTAGAGCAATTAGCCGCGAGTAGTGCAGGTTCATCAGTGTCTGCAGAAACTCCTGCGTGTTGAGCAGACTGCGTGGATCCCCATTAACCGTCCAGACTATATCTCCAGCTTTATTCTTTCTTGCGGCCTTGATGTGTACATCGTACAATCGATTGCCAAACAGTTTTGCGGCTGCCACAGGATCTTCTCCGCTACGTATCATGTGACCAGTATCCTCGCATTCACCAATCATGTTACTATGCCCGGCGATCGCCGCAAGTGTCTGTTGAGGATGTGCGTATAGATTGTCACCAGGGCCGTGGTTATGAATTGCAATGCGAATGTTGTATTCGCGGGTTAGCTTATCCAGGAGGTCAAACGAATCGGGAGCCGGTGACGCGGAGAGAACAGGTATATGCATTGCACGAGCAAAATCGAACGTTCGACGGGCATCTGCTTCGTCGTTAGAAAAACCCACAACTCCATACGCTTCCAGTCTAATGCGATGAGCAGCTAGCTTTTGAAGGTTGGTCGCGATTTGCTGTTTGTCGGTTGTGATAGGAAGGTGAGCGGGAAATGCCTCCCAGTAATGTATGCCAAGTTTCTCGGTGATATCCAGTGCATCATCAAGCGTAAAGTGCCGCAACGTGTATGACTGAATTCCCATCTTGAAGGGGCCGTAGAGGTGCCGAGCCTCGGCGAACGCGCTTGCCGGCGCAGTAAGAGCTGCTGCCGCAAGTGAAAGGAATGTTCCCCTAGTGATGCCCAAACGCGTATTGATTTCCATAATTTGGTTCCACACTTCTGCCGTACATGATCGGATTGTGACCTACGGCTGAGATGACATGATTTTGCGTACTCTTTCAATATCCTCAATGGTATCGACGCCAATTGAGGGCTTACTTACCGTAACCATCCGTATTGTGTAACCGTGTTCCAGAACTCGTAATTGCTCAAGGCTCTCGCTTTGCTCCAAAGGTGTAGGAGCAAGACCAGAAAAAAGCTGCAAAAAACCTGCACGATAGGCGTAAAGGCCCAGGTGCAGCATAGTGATGGCGCCACCAGTTTGACGCGGGTGGGGAATTCGTGACCTTGAGTAGTACAGCGCGTTATTATTAAGTGCGCAGACCACCTTTACCGCGGCAGGCGCATCCAGGCTGTCTTCAGGACAAGGAGTCATCGCACTGGACATTTGAAGGCTGCTGTCCAGCATTAGGGGAGCCACCACCGCGTCGATCGAAGCAGGATCCATCATCGGTTCGTCGCCTTGGATGTTGACTACGATATCATCGTCAGCAAGTTGAAGTAACCTTGCGGCCTCGGCAAGTCGGTCCGAACCAGTGCGGTGGTTATTGCCTGTAATAACGGCCTTGCCACCATGCTTTTCAATCACTTCGGCAATCTCGCGATCCGGTGTTGTTACAGCTACTGTGGTGAGGGAAGTAGCTTTGGTTGCACTATTCCACACGTGCCAAATCATCGGTTTACCGGCTATGTCGAGTAGTGGTTTTCCCGGTAGTCTCTGTGCCGCCATGCGCGAGGGAATGAGGCCGACGATCTGCATTGATTTCTCCAACGATGATTTTAAGGAGATTGTACCCGTTCCAGTCAGTCATCAACGCGTTAGCAACAATACAATACGCCGCTCTCCGGTCGTGCCTATTAAATCAATTGCGGCAGTAGCCATTTCAGTGTCATACCTCGTCATGTACAGGTTTTGGTATTTCAACCTTCGTGGTATTTTGCGTTGAAACAAATAAATCCGGAACGATTTATCGAGACATCATGTTATTATAAGAGCGATGATTTATCCTTCAACCATGTCGAGAACTTTAGGGAGTCAAAATGAGGTTAGCCATAAAGCATCAATTCTCACATCAACTGCTCGTAGTCTCTATCCTTTTTGCAGGGGTTCTATGCAGTTCGCCATCCTTCGGAGCGCCCTCCATCGTCAAACTGTCGTCCGCAAACGGGGCCTGGCGTCTTACGGTTAACGGCAAGCCTTTCCAAATTAAGGGTGCCGGGGGCCAGCAATCACTCCGTGAGCTTAAGGCTGTGGGCGGCAACTCCATTCGAACCTGGGGTGCGGACAATCTTGGTCCTCTCTTGCAGCGCGCTCATCAGTTAGGCATCATGGTGACGGTAGGCATATGGTTGGGCCACACAGAACAGGGTTTCAATTATAACGACCCTTCACAGGTAAAGGCACAGTATGATGCAGCACGTAGTGTTATTCTGAAATACCGCAACAGTCCTGCAGTGCTTATGTGGGGGATTGGTAACGAGATGGAGGGCTACGGTACGGGTGACAACCCCGCTATATGGCGTAGTGTCGAGCAGATTGCAGCAATGGCGCACCGGTTGGATCCAAACCATCCAACCATGACTGTGACTGCTGAAATAGGGGGAAAGCGTGTTGAGGCTATTAACCGCTATTGTCCGGACATCGACATTGAGGGCATTAACAGCTATGCTGGCGGTCCAACGCTTGCTAAGAGGTACCTCGCTGCGGGTGGCCGTAAGCCATTCGTGGTTACCGAGTATGGACCCCCAGGGCAGTGGGAGTCCAAAAAAACAACATGGGGCGCACCCATTGAATTATCGAGTACGCAAAAAGCGACGTGGTACCTAAATACCAACGAAAAGACCATTCTGCATAACCCTCTGTGTCTGGGCGGTTATGCTTTTGCATGGGGCTATAAGCAGGAAGCTACCGCGACGTGGTACGGAATGTTTTTACCCGATGGCCGTAAGCTTGCAGCAGTAGATACTATGCAGAAACTATGGAGCGGAAGTGCGCCAGAGTACCCGTGTCCGGTAATCAATTCGCTGGCGCTTGCTGGGAGCGCGGTAGCGGCGCCCGGAGCAACTCTGCATCCTGTCCTGCACGTGCGTACTCATGCGGCTGGCAGCCTGCATGTGCACTGGGTCTTTCAGGAAGATCCAGGGGACACATCTGTCGGTGGCGCCACTCAAGCTGTTCCGCCCACATTTCCCACGGCAATTAAGGCTGGTTCGTTGACGGGCGCAACCATACAGGTTCCACAATTTAGCGGCAATTTCCGCATATTCGCCTACGTGTACAACGATCACAACGGTGCAGCCGTGGCAAATATCCCTGTTCACATAACGGGTAATATTGCTCCGCCTGTGGCCAAGAGTGAATCCGCCTCACTTCCACTCGTGATATATGGCCCGGGGGCTTCTACGCCTCCGCCTTACATCGCGTCGGGCTACATGGGGAATGCCGCAGCGATCAAGATGAATCCCAATTGTACGGTAGACCCGCACGATGGATCTACCTGTCTGCAGGTGGAGTACAAGGCGCCAGATCAATGGGGAGGAGTCGTGTGGCAAGACCCGCCTAACGATTGGGGCAAGGCACCGGGTGGTTGGAATATACGCGGCGCACAACAGCTCTCTTTCTGGGCGCGCGGTGCACGGGGTGGTGAAAAGGTCAAATTCATGTTCGGCATATTGGGGCGCACGGTAAAGTACTATGATACTGCGACGGGGTCACTGGATGCAACCCTGGGCACCTCCTGGCATAGGTACTCTATTGACGTTTCACAGATGGATTTATCCCGCATTAAGACCGGGTTCGGCTGGAGTGTTGCCGGAGCAGGTAAGCCCATAAAGTTCTACCTTGATGACATCGAGTTCACCGGCAGTGCAGCCGAAGAATCGAAGCGATCAGCCTCTGTAGCAGCCGAGAAGCACTCTATGCCACTTCGTATTTACAGCGATGGCCACTACTCTGCTGCTTACGCGCCGTCTGGGTATATGGGTGATGCGGCAGCAATTTCAATGGATCCAAATTGCGGAGTAAATCCCCATTTTGGTACAAAGTGCCTCAAAGTCCATTTTGACGGCCTAAACAACTGGGGTGGCGTTGTCTGGCAGAACCCCGCTAACAACTGGGGAAAATCACCGGGAGGCTATGATCTCTCGTCAGCATCCAGTCTACAGTTCTGGGCACGTGGCGAGCACGGTGGTGAGAAGGTGACTTTTCTGTTCGGTGTATTGAAGCGTAATGTACCCTACCATGACAGTGCTTCTGCCTCACGCACTGTTACCTTGGCCAGCACATGGAAACACTATTCTATCAGTTTGGCTGGCCTGGATTTGAGCCGGATAGTCACTGCTTTCGGGTGGACACTGTCCGCCCAGTCACAACCCGTGACGTTCTATCTTAACAATATCACGTACACTCGCTAGCCAAAAATCCACTGTCTTATTCGCCCCGCGCACCTGGTTGCGCGGGGCGTCGTCATTTGTGTTTTACTGGGTTGAACTTATAAGAATATCGATTAAGATGTAGGAGCAGTTCGTTTTAAACTGGTGAATATTAGTCGCTAAATTAGTGTCTTCTACGGGATTAATAGGGCAGGCAAGTCGTAGTAGTCATGTGAGCCACTAGCTTGATCCGGGGACATGATACAAAAACACGTTGACAAATATATATACTTAATGTTACACTAAATTATGTGTACGTAGTTTCGTTTAACGTTCTGGACAAAGGGGAGGCTAAACTAGATGGCGTTACCACTTTATCAAGGCACACCTGAATATTTTCCCGCGCAGCGTTCACTCACACCAGCTCGTGTTGCTGTCCGTCCTCGAAGACGGCAAATGCGCATCTTTCGGCAGGCAGCGGCCTTGTTCACAATTGGGCTCGCATTTCTCGTGGTACTTAAGGTGATCCACGCGGGTGTAGAAATTGCCGAATCGCTTATGCGACGCTCCGCGAATGCACCTGTATGGTCTACCGGACAGCCAGTACCGGCCACGGTTTCGGCTACAAACGCCCGGGCAAGATTGCATGACGGCTATCTGACTATAACCGGTGTCGCGGTAAATCGTGGAGCAGTTCCGCTACATAACGTAGAGGTTGAAGCGGTCCTTAAGAATCGCGTAGGCGCGGTCGTTGGTCTAGAGCAGGCTCTACTTCCTCATCAGGTGATTATGCCTGGCAAGCAGTGTCCGTTCAGACTAGACATGCACTCTGCGAGTGGAACGACCAGCTTTACGCTCCATTTTCACGAATTACTTGGCAGAGATCTCGGATAGGACCACGGCACGTGCATCGCTGGGTTACGACGGTGCATTTTTACCTGAGCACCATCCGCAGCTTTTAGTGAAACGGGATGAGGGCACTGCGCGGACCTTGATGATCGCAAGTTATCTAGTTTCTATAAAAGGCACCAATGCCGTTCTACGTCAATACGCCAACTGCTTCCGTGGCCCAGTGCGGATGTAGAGCGTTGGTTGTACAGATTGGAATTTGTTGGCCCAATGAAGGTAGGATGCTCCCTCTTCTCGGCCGCAGCGCGCATTGATCTTAAGCCGTCTCCACTATAATTAATCCTGCTGTCGTAGTTAGCGTTATGGCAGCGCAGCACGATGGATGAAATCCGTTGCACCTTTGCGCCACAGCGTTTCCCAGTTTACGGCCATTCGACTTTGCAAGTAACATTTTTGCTGGGGCAAATTGCACGAAACTGATAGACTTTCTACTTGGTTCCCTGAGGGTTGCCATCGATGAACGCTATAGCCGTACGACTCTTGAAAACAGGCCTGGTACAAGGAGTACAATTGCGCGCTATAGCGACCCCCAGGGAAATCACCAACGACCTAAGTGATGCGCCGCAACAGATCGACATAATGCGCTTGCCTGCAGTTGTGGTGGGGCGCGCCACGCGTCCGCTTGCACATATCCTGGCAGAAAAGCGCCTATCCACAGGTTGGCGGATTCACGATTTACCGCGTTGAATCTTGTTGACACTGTGGTTGTGGAGCAGTATACTGCAAACAGAAGCAACGATTATTAGATATCACCTTTGCCGAAAGTGGCGATCGTGGAAATAGGTCTCCTAGTATGAACAGCGCCATTTTACAAGCCAGTTGGGCGCGTTATATTGATCGGCCTCAACAGGCATTACGGACGTCCAGCCGTTCGTTTCTACCACTTGTCTGGAACCAGTACGGTGAACGAACTGCATGCCTTCCCGTGAATAAGCCGGTGACTTCAATCCTAGCCGTGATTTGGTTACGCCACGGTACTCGCAATGTGTTCGTACTGCAAGGCCCATCGTATTGTACAGGAGGTACAGGGCGCATCGTTGGTAACGCGTCGCAGTGCAGTGTGATCCGTTTGGCGTCTGTTACTAATCAGTTCAGTCCAATGACACCAGCGAGGCATTCTAACTGGCCGTCCATCTTGCTAGCGGTCAAACGGTTCTTCCTGACATTACACATTCATTCAATTCGACTGGCACCGGTTACGCAGGGATTACGTTGTGGGCACCGGCTTTCAATTCGGCCCGCTCATGATCGTAGCTCTCGGAATACTACGGACCCGGCCCACATATTCTTGCCCTTCCACTGTTCGTGGATGATGAAAGCTGATCGTTCCGTTGTAAGGATGCCAGTATCTTGCGGGTGGCATCCTCGCGGTAGGTTATAAGGAGTTCGACATGCAGTTAGGTAAAACCCAGGCGCCAGAATCGGCACACGATATTCTGCGCCGAACTTCCCATCCGTTGGATATGTTCTTTAAGCCACAGAGTGTTGCCGTCATTGGTGCAACCGAAAAGCAGGGCAGTGTGGGGCGAATGCTTTTGTGGAATCTATTGAGCAGTACATTCGGTGGAACTATCTATCCTATCAACCCTAAGCGCCCCTCTGTTCTGGGTATTAAGACCTACGCCTCGGTCGCCGATGTGCCAGATACCCTGGACCTCGCGGTTATCATTACGCCCGCACAAACGGTACCTCAGCTAGTGAAGGAGTGCGTCGATGCGGGTGTGAAGGCCTGTATTATCATATCTGCCGGCTTCAAGGAAATCGGCGCCGAAGGCGCGGAGCTGGAGCGACAGATCATGGCAGAGGCCAGTCGCACTCATATGCGTATAATTGGCCCGAACTGTATGGGCGTGATGAGCCCCATTACTGGGATCAATGCGTCATTCGCATCCCAAATGGCGAGACCAGGCAACGTTGCCTTTCTAAGCCAAAGCGGTGCGCTTGGTTCAGCGATTTTGGACTGGAGCTTGCAGGAGAGCGTAGGGTTTTCAGTATTCATGTCGCTAGGCTCAATGCTTGACGTTGGCTGGGGCGACCTTATCGATTATCTTGGCAATGACCCGCGAACAAAGAGTATCGTCATTTATATGGAGTCGATTGGTGACGCGCGATCGTTTCTTTCTGCTGCGCGGGAAGTCGCTCTTACCAAACCGATCATTGTGATTAAAGCTGGTCGCACTGCTGCTGCTGCAAAGGCAGCTGCTTCGCACACTGGCTCGCTCACTGGCTCAGACGACGTTCTCGACGCGGCATTCCGCAGGTGCGGTGTTCTGCGCGTAAATGCAATCTCCGACCTGTTCTACATGGCAGAGGCACTTGGAAAGCAGCCGCACCCTCGTGGACCGCGGCTTACCATTCTAACCAACGCAGGCGGACCGGCAGTTCTTGCCACCGATGCACTAATTAACGATGGTGGAGAACTTGCAGAGGTTTCGCCGGAAATTATGGCTGAACTAGATGCCTTTCTGCCCACGCACTGGAGTCATTCGAACCCCGTCGACGTTCTCGGTGACGCTGCCCCAGACAGGTACGCCCGTGCATTGGAAATTACTGCACGCGATAAAGCTAGTGACGGGTTATTGGTTGTGCTCACGCCGCAGTCGATGAGTGACCCCACTGCGACCGCGGAGAGCCTCAAGCCACTTGCCAAACTACCTGGAAAGCCCGTACTCGCAAGTTGGATGGGCGGCGTAGATGTATCTGCGGGTAGGGCAATCCTCAATCATGCAGGTATACCTTCGTTTCCATACCCCGACACTGCAGCTAGAGTTTTCAACTACATGTGGAAGTACAGTTACAATCTAAAAGGGCTGTACGAAACACCTAGCATTCCGCCGGATTCGGCCGACTTCACGCCCAACCGCGAGTACGTAAGCACAATAATCACTACGGCTCGTAATGAGGGGCGCAATTTGCTTACAGAGGTTGAGTCCAAAGAGTTACTTGCAGCTTATGGAATCCCTGTGGCACGGACTGTACCGGCTGCTGACGTGGACACCGCAGTAAAGGCTGCAGAGCAAATTGGTTATCCCGTGGTATTGAAACTCCTCTCCAAAACCATCACACACAAAACGGATGTTGGTGGAGTTAAGTTGAATCTGTGTGACGAGGGAGCGGTGCGCAGCGCATACCAGGAAATACTCGAGTCCGTAAGCGCCAAAGTTGGCGCCTCACATTTCGAGGGTGTGAGTGTGCAGCCTATGGTGAGCGCTGAGGGTTACGAGATAATTCTAGGCAGTACCATGGACGCTCAGTTTGGCCCAGTTCTACTGTTTGGCTCGGGCGGGCAGCTCGTGGAAGTATACCAGGATAGGGCCCTTGCCTTACCGCCTCTCAATTCTACTCTAGCAAGCAGGATGATGGAGGAGACCAAGATCTTTAAGGCGCTGAAGGGTGTACGCGGACGCAAGGCATGTGACGTTGGCAAACTTGAGCAGATACTGGTTCGTTTCAGCCAGTTGGTTGTAGAGCAGCCGTGGATTAAGGAAATTGATATTAATCCTCTCATGGCCTCGGCCGAGCGGCTTATTGCGCTTGACGGCCGGGTGGTTCTTCATGATAATAGTGTGCGCCTGGAGGATTTACCGCGGCCGGCCATTCGCTCATATCCGGTGAACTACATGGGATCATGGACCACCAATAGTGGTCTATCGGTCTCGATTCGCCCTATACGGCCTGAGGATGAGCCCTTAATGGTCGACTTCCACGAGAGCCTCTCGGAACAGAGTGTGAGACTGCGCTATTTCCATTCCATGCATCTGTCTCAGCGCGTCTCCCACGAGCGGCTAACCCGCATCTGTTTTACAGACTATGATCGAGAGTTAGCGCTCGTAACGGAGCTGCGCAAACCAGATGGCGAACTTGCTATCATCGCTGTTGGAAGGTTGAGCAAATCTCGATTTGTAAACGAGGCCGAGTTTGCAATAGTTGTTAGCGACGCCTACCAAAGATTGGGAATAGGCACTGAACTACTCCATCGGCTAATTGATATTGGACGGCAGGAGGGGCTACGAAGAATTTATGCGGATATCATGAACGATAACGTTGACATGAAGACCATTGCGTCGCGCTTGGGGTTTGTACTGAAACCCATGGAACATGACAATATAACGCGGGCAACCATGGACCTTTAGTACGTAGCCACGGTATTCTCATGGGCGGAGGAGTTGGGTCCTCCGCCCATTTTACTTCTCTACGAACTCTTGTTTTACAATAGACGAGCGTTGTATCGCTCCTAACTACTGGCGTGATGGAGAGGCGGTTAGTAAGTGCCTAGCTCCTTAGCGAGCCGCACAATGTCTTGGAAGTTCTGAAAGCTAACCGTGTCTGGAACAGAATGGTCGGACGAGAATATGTACCCTCCATCTGCCTTCATTGCTGGCACCAAGCAGTTCATCTCAGCTTCTATCGCGGCCGGATCGTCCCATAAAACAGCATTAATACCCCCGTGCAGCACTAGATTGGTACCAAACTTGCGCTTGAGTTGCAGCGGATCCATTCCGGCCTTCACCTCCAACGGATTAAGAGCATCGAGACCCATGTCCACCAAATCTGGTATCAACGGGTTGATATCACCGCAGGAGTGGAGATGCGCTTTTATACCGCGGCTATGCGCCCACGAAATAGCGCGCTCGTGAAATGGCTTAAGAACCAGTCGGTACGTTCGCAGGCTGAAAAACTGGTTATGTTTGAATCCCATATCGTCCGGCCATTTAACCGCGTCGAAATGATAGCCCGCATCCCACACCTGCTGCAGTAGCTGAAGATTAATCTCTAGCTGATGAGAAAACATATCCATCAGCCACGTTGGATCTTCCAGCATCGCCATGAGCAAACGTTCGGTGCCCACTGCCCATGAATGACTCACGTCAAAGCCAAACCATAGACCAGCCTCAATCCAATACCCGTCATTTCTCCATTTGGCATAATTGTTTTGCAAATATTCCCATGGAATGCGGTTGCTGTCTGGAGTTACGCGTGCCTTTGCGTCAAACCATCTGTCGGCATCTGTGATCGTGAAGTTGAGAAATTCTGGTACTCCCTGGGTGTTATTCCAGTCTTTAATTGTCGCTCCCCAGGCGGTCTCATGAATGGTATATCGATCGGTCTTCTCCAGGATTCTAACTGGATACCTTGGGCTGTTATCGACATCAATATGGGCTACCAGGTCGAGGTCAAGGTACTCGCGGAAATCCGCGCCAGACGGTAGTCCCTCATCGCGCCACCGTTCAATGGTGGTGGGCCAGGGATCATCAATAATTGGAATTCGATCGGCGCATTTATGAGCAAACATACGTTCAAATCGGTCACGCGAAGTCATTTTCTGCGGCATTAGCGATCCCTCCGCTGGATACTTGCTGATTGATGACACCGGCTATCGTTGGGCGACCGGCGTGTAGAGACAATAAATGGGTTCTTAAAGTACTAACAGGGTGGGCTAAGTTTTCTCCGCCTCGACTATACGTTCATTTTCAAAGGTAGGCTTTATTCGCTGACCAGGGAACACCGTAAGAAACTCATCCTCGTGCCATGGCCCATTAATAAGCCGGAAAAGCATCTGCCGGTCACCTGGTACACAGCTGTATCTCCAGCCCCTTCGTTCTGCCTCCTGCTGAGTTTCATGTTTATATTTCTCATCTAATGGGTGTTGCATATCGATGTAAGTGTACTGGGAATAATGCTGTGTATTATCCACGAGTGTTTCGTATAGATATTGAGCGTTATCCTCTCCATATTTTGCTATAAGCTCCTCAAGCGAGCAGTTCATACCTATCTGCTCCGGTATGGATATCTGCCGGAGTTCCCCTGCAGCCTCACCCCTTTCACGCCAGCCAGTTGTCATAAAATAGACACCTGGATTCTGCTGGAAGTAGTTTAGGTACCTCCTTGAGCTACCTAAAAACAGGCTGATGCAGTCATTGGCACGAGGCAGGATGATCGGCACGCTACGGGCTGTTAACCCTGCTAGTCCGTTGTTGCAGAGGCCGTAGCCCATCAAAATGGCCTCATAGATACTCGAGTCGACTGCATCAACCGCAGATTGGATTCTGGCGAGCATATCTACTGCACCGATGTCATGTAGACCCTTCTGCAGGAACTGCACGTCTACCACGTGTGGCGACTCAGCAACTATCGCGGTCAGTTCACGAAAGAAGACCTCGCAACTAATCAGTTTTAACCGTTTTCCATCTTGCGGCATCATTCTGGTCATTCACAGGTTTCCAATCAAGTTTCGCCAATGGGATTCGCGTTCCGTTAACGCACCGTATGTTCTTTTTTCAGAATCATCTAGAGACACAATGAAGGTGCCTGTACGTTCTTATTTCAATACGTTCGCATCCACTGTTTCTATATGAACGCTGCGAGGATCAGGCGGATGTGGAGCTTTTTCCCGCATTCGATCGCCCTTGCTGCATGCGAATAAGTTCATCTTGTAGTGACGAGATAAATGCCGGGCTTGTGCCACAACAGCCCCCAAGGTAGTCTGTGCCTGCGCGGGCGAGCGCGGCAGCCTCTGCTGCGAAGCTCTCTGGTGTTGCATCGTAAATGAACAGCGACCTATCGCCCCGCTGCTGCGGCATTCCGGCATTAGGTTTCATCCAAATGGCGAGAGATACAGCGGCCTTCATTCGCTGGCAAATCGACACCATCGTGGCTGGACCACAGCCGCAATTGCTGCCGACTGCATCTGCACCGGCTTCAGCAAGACCTACCGCTGCTGTTTCTGGCGTCACCCCGTTCATCGTGCGGTCACCGGTTTTGCCATAACCAAATGTCATGCATCCCACCACTGGCAGTCCGGTGAGTTTGGCCGCTTTGACGGCAATTCTTGCTTCGTCAATATCCGACATTGTTTCCACAACTATTCCATCGACCCCACCCGAAGCGAGCGCCTGAGTCTGCTCCGCGAACACACTAAGAAGCTCAGTCTCCGTAATCTCCCCAGCAGCGAGAACTTTGCCCGTTGGCCCAACAGAACCGAACACGAGAGCGTGTCCTGCGGCAACTTTACAAGAGATTGCTGCACCACGGCGATTAATCTCAGCTGTATCGTCGGCCAGGCCGTAACGCGCTAGCAATATACGATTACCGCCAAATGTGTTAGTCAGGATGATGCGGCAGCCGGCGCCTACGTAAGAGGTAGCAACGTGTTGCACTTTGGCGGGGTTATGGATGTTCCAGGCTTCCGGGCACTCGCCTACTGGCAGCCCATGTGCCATCAACTGCGAACCCCAGGCTCCGTCTAGCAATACGGGCTGGCGTTCTAGTACGCTAATCTGTTCATTCATGTTTGTGTCCCTCGGGCACCATATTCCTCGCCAGCATGATACATTGCTTCCATATTTTGCAGGGGGGTATACGGCGCAAGATTGTTTGCGTCACGTAATACAAACCGATCCGAGTCACCGATTCCTGTCGTGAAGATACGTTTGACTTCGTTTCGTACCTCCTCCACGGAACTCGTGCGTAGTATCTCAATGTGCGGACCACCTTGAATTTTTACCAAAGGTCCAAGCTCTGCCCGAACGCGAGCAAAATCAATGGGAAAACCCGTATCGAACTGCGTGATGCCAAGCTCTGTGGCCATTGTAACAAAGTGCCTGCTTGCATTACCGCAAAGGTGGATGCTACGACCTGTATCCGTCGCGAATGCGTCATACAGCATTCTGTGTAGCGGAAGAATATGATCGCGATACATCCGCGCGGAGATCAGCGCCATACTGTCGTCAGCCATACCCCAGTTATCCGATTTCCCAGTAATGTGGAAGAGACTGCGCCACGCCCTTATCCGCTGGATTGTTGCCTCCGTGATAAACTGCAGGAGAGTCGTTATGCGTTCTGGGTGACTGGTAAGGTTTTCGCACACAAACTGGGCGCCGAACAGGCTGCAAGCTACTGTGAGGGGGCCATCGGTTCCCATACCGCAATATGGAGGAGCTGCTACGATGGGGCGTCCAAGATAGGTCTCTCTACCAGCGCGTTCATGAAAGTAGTGATAGTAATCTAGAGCTCGCCCGAAGGTCCTGTCAAACGGGCCAGGTATGCCACCCTCCATCACGCGTTCCGGAGCATCGTTGAAATCAGGAGCAGTATCAGGCACCTGGTCGTTAAAGTATTGAGTCGTACAACCGAACCAACTTGCCTCGTAATAGTTTTGAAAATCGGGTGAGACAACCCATTGCTGTGGCAGGCCCAACGGCATATCCTGCAGGATGTTGAATACGGACCACCTCTGAAATGCGAGAGCGCTGTCGAACATAATCTCGGGTGAGCGACTGTATTCCTCAAAGGTAATATGGCGTTTGTTGCAGTCGCTGTTAAGGATGAAATAGCGTGTATTCGTACCAAAAATGATGGGGGCCCGACTGGGGGCTCCTGCGCGGTAATCCTGCCACAACGCTTGTTGCCTTGCGTTGTGATCGGCGAAATCAAGGTTTATTAGCCTATCCCCGGTCTGAGCACCTGAGACAACCATTATGATATGTTCCACGCGGCTATGTTTAGCTGAATCCATCAATTAAGGTGTTGTTGCGTACAGGTGCGCGGTGATCGGTGGTACTCGCTCCGCATTCAGATTCATTTGGGCTATCAAGCCGCCATCCATTGCTTGGTTCAACTAACTTCAGTAATATATCACCGCGCGTTAATCGGTGCAATGGTAAAATTGTCCCTTAAACAGTACTAACGGCTAGTAGAATAACGTATACATTTATTGATAAGCTCATGGTTTTACGAAGGGGTACTACATGGTCTTTGGTTGACCTGGCGGTTGATGCAAATGGTTTGGAACTAGGGTGAAGGGGATGTCTACACAGCTTTTACTCGAAATACGCTCGCTATATATTTGGCATGCGATCAACCCGTAGTTACTGCCACAAGCCAAGTGATTGTGACATTGATAAATTAACTATTTTCAGTTGGCTGCGTCTCTACTGCGTAAATGGCAAGCTGTGTTCTGTCCCCTAACTTAAGTTTGCGAAGAAGGTTGCTTACATAGTTTTTAACGGTGGAATAAGAAATCTGCATTTCACGAGCAATGTCTTTGTTAGAACTGCCGTGCGCAATTAACATTAGAACCTGTCGCTCTCGCAATGTAATCTGGGAGCAATCGTCTGCACTGCTCGTCTTGTGGGATTGTATAGTGGCGAGATATTGCATTGCTAGGCGCGTTGCAACGGGATATTCTATAACGTATTTTCCTGATACCACCGTTTCTATCGCTTGCGACAGTTCTGCGAAGCCTGACGGATTACGGATTACACCACTTGCGCCAAGTTTAAGCGCTATCTGCAGGCAATCATCCGGCGCCGTAGCTAACAGCGCGTCGTTTCCAGATGCGAGGCCGTTACCCAGTACCTGCTTACGAGAAAGCACCGGGCAGTTCTCAGAGACGCAGTCAACAATCGCGAGGATTTTACAGTGTATCGGTCTTGCGGCCAGATCTCTAATAAGATCAAACGAGGTCGTACCGCCTAGTTTGATATGGAGCAGCAGTACATCGCATTCAGCGCAGGCAATCTCACTCATCGAGCCGTTCGACGCCGAAAAAACGGCTATGCATCTCATATTGGCCGAATGGTTTATTAGGAGCTGAAGACCCTCTCGTCGCACAGCATCCTCGTCCCATACAACGACCCTTATGATGGATGAACTGTTGGTATTTGGCGATAGGCGAATAGAGGAACCGGATAGTTGGCTCATGTTAATCTCCGGCATTCTGGTTGTCCAGAGCCTGCTTCACTCGTTTTAATCTGCTCGACATCGGTCAAAAATCGTTGTACGTGTCGTGTGCCAGATTATCTGCCAATGATTGCAACTATTCTATTCGCCACAAGTGAAGTCCTTCAATTGGGCGTTCCAGTGCATGTGGAACTTTGTGAACCGTGTAGCACATGGAGTATCATTTACTTATACTGTGTGAACCCGGCGTTTACAGATACTCGACTTGCAAAACGAATCATGTTCGGTGGTGAACAGCCCCGTGATCGTTGCAGCCCATGTGTCCGGACCCACAGGCCCAATTTAATGACAGGGGAATTTTTGAGTACATGACCGAACAGACATCGTCCGTAGCTGGCAGCAGGTCTTATTCAGTTGCAGTGCTAGGGGGCGACGGCATTGGCCCCGAAGTCGTGCAAGCGGCGGTAAAGGTTTCTCAACATTGTGCCTCAAAGTATGGGTTCACTCTCCATATGCGCCCTGCGCTGGTAGGCGGCGCGGCCTATGACGCAGTAGGAACGCCGCTGCCCGCAGAAACACTAAGCACCTGCCGCGAGTGCGATGCCGTACTATTGGGTGCTGTAGGCGGACCCAAATACGATACCCTGCCCCCTGCCCTTCGCCCAGAGGTGGGAGCCCTTCTACCGTTGCGCAAAGAACTGGGGCTTTTTGCAAACCTACGACCCGCCAGGCTGTTTCCCGCGCTTGCGTCAGCATCGGCGTTGCGTGCAGATATCGTTGGCGCCGGCCTGGACCTATTGGTTGTGCGTGAACTTACGGGTGGTATCTACTTTGGGTCTCCTAAGGGCCGCAGCGCTGACGGCCTTTCTGCAGTAGATACCTGTACCTACTCTCGCACCGAGATTGAGCGGATTTTGCACGTAGGGTTTCGAGCAGCAGCCCAACGATCGCGTCGCCTGTGCTCGGTCGATAAGGCCAATGTACTGGAGTCGTCCCGTTTCTGGCGGGAGATATGTAACGAGGTTGCAGCACAATATCCGGATGTCGCACTTACACACATGTTGGTTGATAATTGCGCCATGCAACTGGTTCGAGATCCTCGTCAGTTCGACGTAATTGTTACCGAGAATATGTTTGGCGACATTCTAAGCGATGAAGCCTCGATGCTGACTGGAAGTTTGGGCATGCTGCCATCTGCCAGCCTGGGCGAAGCAAGTTCTGCTGGCGGACGAGGCACCTTCGGGATGTATGAGCCGGTTCATGGGTCTGCGCCTGACATTGCTGGAAAGGGGATAGCCAACCCATTGGCGACCATCATATCCGCCGCTATGTTGTTGCGCCACTCTTTAGGTGAAGATCGCGCTGCCGAGGACATTGAGCGGGCTGTTGCCGAGGTTTTGGATGCTGGGCTGCGTACTGCAGACATCGCTGCTGCGGGTGCTTCAAGCGTTGGTACCGATGCGATGTGCGAAGCTGTAATCGCGCGTCTTTCCTAGTGTAGTGCGAGGTTCAAGCTGGTCGATGAGTCCGTGAATTCGCCGCTAATTGGCCAGTAAGTCCACGCTTCAAGAGCACCAAAGTTCTTCTAACGGGAACTAGAGAGATTAGTTTTTCGTGGAAATAAGACTTCTCAGTTCACAGATTAAGCAATTGCAGTCCCATGCCGAATCGATCTATCCGGAGGAGTGCGTAGGTGCTCTAATGGGGCACTTGCACGAGAACGTAGTGATTGTATCGGAAGTTCGGCCGCTAAAGAACGACTGGGCGCCCGTGGATAGCAGTGAAATGGGCCGAGACCGCCGTACTAGATACAGAGTCTCCCCCTCCGTAGTTCTTGCGCTGATTCGTGAGGAGGCAAAAACCGGTACTGCTCTTGTTGGGTTTTACCACTCTCACCCGGACCATGAGGCTTTACCTAGCCAGACGGACTTGAGCGAATCGGCATTCGGATACATCTATATGATACAATCTGTAGTGAACGGCAAAGCTGGCGTGCTAACTGCGTGGCAGATTGAAGATGATAGCGTAGGCTTTGCAACAGTTACAATTGGTGTTTTATGATATTGCAGGCATGCAATGAGTGAGTTACGACAGTAAGCTTAACGGAAGGATAGGAAATGACAAGGGTAGTTATACCGGCAGTGTTGCGCAGATTTTCAGGCGGCGCCGCAGTGTTGACAGGAAGCGGGCCAACGGTCGCAGAGGTAGTAATAAGTGCTGTTCGAAAAATGGACAGTCTGTACATGTCTCTCTTCACGGAATCTGGACAAATGCGCCACTCGTTCATGACATTCCTTCACGAAAAATGTATCAGCCCAACGAGCACCGTGGGTGTGGACGACACCATCACCCTTACGCCACAAATTGCCGGTGGCATGGACCTGACAAACGGCTTTGGTGTTATTAGTGAGGAACGATCTGCAACGACCGCATTAACCAACGACGAAATTTTGCGCTATAGCCGGCACCTCATTTTACCGGAGGTGACGCTCGAGGGGCAGAAGAGGCTGAGAGCGGCTAAGGTACTGCTTATTGGAAGCGGAGGTCTCGGTTCACCTCTCGCACTCTATCTTGCCGCGGCAGGAGTAGGTACCCTGGGTCTGGTGGATTTCGACGTTGTGGACTATACCAACTTGCAGCGCCAGATAATCCATGGTACCAGCGACGTTGGTAGACCAAAAATCGTATCCGCCACGGAGACCATTCATGAGCTTAATCCCAATGTGAAGGTAATTCCGTTTGAGGAGCGCTTTACCTCCGAGAACGCAATGCGGATCGCCAAGGATTTCGACATTATTATTGACGGTACGGATAATTTTCCCACGCGGTACCTTACTAATGATGTCTCTGTGCTTCTGGGCAAGCCAAACGTCTACGGGTCGATTTTCAGGTTTGAGGGACAGGCTACGGTCTTTTGGGCCGAGAAGGGGCCCTGCTATCGCTGCCTGTATCCG
>DAIDKH010000057.1 GCA_027450145.1 Chthonomonadaceae bacterium
CTCGTTATGAGCCACACCACTGGTGATGAGGATTCTGGATTGAGGTCTAGGGATAGATACCGCGAAGAGTGGCTGCTTCTGCAACACGGCTAACACCAATAATATATGCAGCAAGCCTCATGTCTACGTCCTCGCGTCTTGCGGTTTGCCGCACATCGCGGTAGGCGTGTACCATGATGGCTTCCATCTTTGCATTTACCTCTTCTTCCTGCCAGAAGAAGAACTGCAGGTCTTGTACCCATTCAAAGTAGGAGACCACAACGCCCCCTGCGTTGGCCAACACGTCTGGAACGAGAAATACACCGTTGTTGCGTAAGATTCGGTCGGCCTCGGGTGTGGTCGGCCCGTTGGCTCCCTCTACTACGATGGGGGCTTTAATTCTATTTGCGTTCGCTGCCGTAATCTGGTTTTCTATGGCGGCCGGCACCAGTACATCTACCTCCAGTTCGAGCAGATCCGAGCTGCTAATCGGGGTACCGCCAGTATGTGTGGTGAGCGTGCCATCCCTGTTCGCGCATTCCAGCAGTGCAGGAACATCCAGACCATTGGGGTTATAGAGACCGCCGCCAGCGTCACTTACCGCAACTACACGTGCCCCCATCTCGTGAAAGATGCGGGCGGTTGCACCGCCAACATTTCCGAAGCCCTGTACTGCCACACGGGCATCGGAGAGGCGCTTGCCGTACTCACGCAACGCCTCGCGTGTGACAAACACGATGCCTCGGCCCGTCGCATCGTTACGTCCTTCAGAACCGCCTACAGAAACGGGTTTGCCCGTCACGACAGCAGGAACGGTTCGGCCCTTGCTCATAGAATAGGTGTCCATGACCCATGCCATCGTTTGCGCGTTGGTGCCCATATCTGGTGCAGGTATGTCGGTGTCAGGACCAATTAGTATTCCTATTTCGCTAGTGTAACGCCTGGTAAGCCGCTCTAATTCCCCAAGTGACAGCTGTTTGGGATCACACAGGACCCCGCCTTTCGAGCCCCCAAAGGGAATGTTGACAATTGCACACTTCCAGGTCATCAACATGGCGAGCGCTCGTACCTCTTCAATTGTAGCGCCCATGCTGAACCGTAGGCCGCCTTTGCTTGGTCCTCGAGCTATGTTATGCTGGACACGATAGCCGGTGAAGGTTTTCATCGTTCCGTCATCCATCTTAACAGGAAAATGGACGGTGAGCTCTCGTTCAGCATGTTTTAGGATTTCGTGGATACCAGGATCCAGCCGGAGGTGCCGTGCGGCAATTGCAAGAAGTTCCAGCGCATTTTCGTGTGGGTCGGACGCATTAACCGGGGTATCGTCAGGAAGCATGAGGTTTCCCTTGGCTGTTGTGGAGGCGCGGTGATCGGCCGCAGGAATTGTAGCACTCATAATGTTATGATTCCTCCTCGAATCACTAGTTCAGTTTCGCAGGACGATGTGCTTTATCGCGCAACTCGCAGGCGCCACTGCCTGTGAACATCGTCTGTTCATTACTATACCTTAGTACGATTAATCGTGGCAGTTTGCACGTCCGTTCGATGCATTATTCCATGCATTGCAGTAAGAAGTGCAAATGCTTGCTAAAATGCCGCGAGTGTGGTGTGATTGAGGGTGGGAAAAGTCATACTCATGCCAGCTCTATTCCTCCCTGCTTTAGCGCTGACACCAATGCGCTGCGCAGCTGCATGGCTCGTAACGGCAGATCGTTTGGATGGCTGCTAATGGATACGCGCATCGTGACGGATGTGGCGCTAACGGCTGAAATTCCAATGAAAGCGGGAGCCTGCGCAAAACTACCCGGCTCATTGTCATACAGGTGCTGACCCGTTGTATTGATAACGGCTACCGCGTTGTCAACCTTCTCCATTGGCGTTATCACAATGTCAATGCTATCGACAATGGCGTTGCGAGAGAGATTGGTTACAGTACCAATATCACCGTTCGGTATTAAATAAACTCTGCCGGTAGTATCCTTCAGTTGGGTTACACGCATACCCATCTCTGTAACGATGCCGGTAACCGCGCCAATGGTGACGATGTCGCCAACTTCCAGTACCGAATCTATAATGAGAAAGAACCCGGATATAACGTCCTTTACAAGCTTTTGGGCACCAAAACCGATGGCAAGGCCCGCAATGCCCGCTGCTTCCACAAAGGGCATAATTTGAAGGCCCACCGCCGCCAGAGCCTGCACCGCGAATACGAAAAAGAGAATGTACGAGAGTATGGAAGCGAGTAGACCACGAAGTGTTTGAAACCGAGTACTTCGTGTGGCGACCTTACCTAAAACGCTATCTAGCAGCCGCACAAGCAGGTACCTAAGCAGAATATAGACTATCACCACACCCAAGAGGCGCACTATCCCGTGAACTGCGCTATCCAGCTCGCGTTCGCTAAACTGCTGCCAGTATGCGGTGGAAGTGAGCAACTGCTGTTTATACCTGCCCATTCACTACCCTTTGTATCTTGTGATAATGGTTTCTCTGCTGCTAAATCCTCGGCTTCGAGGGGAAAGCATGAGTATGGGGGCGGCCTGGGCGCTCTTGTATACACTTGCAGTACGACTGCGTCTCCAGCACATGTCGACAGTATCTTGCCACACAGCCTCCTCATACTCGTACACTGTGTCGCCAGGGAAATAATCGGCGGTCAAAGTGCGCTTCTGCCAGTCACTGTAGAGTTGCTTGCGGGTCTTGCGGTGGCGAATAATCTCGGCACATATTCCGCTCACGAGGTAATAATCAAATGGGTCCTCGCGGGCATCCGCAAGTTCGGCAGCGGGTTTTATGGTACCGTCATAGAGCTCCTTGGGAATGATCTCTCGTGTGAACTTTTCGTTGATCCATCCTGCAAGCTCAAAAAGCTCGGTTTTGGTAAGATCGCCGATGGGTTGAAACAGACCGATAGACCCAATGTCATGGAAGTTCGCCCATCCCAGGACGTTCTCGGTGTGGTTTCCCGTGGCAAGGACTGCCGACCTGTTGAAGTGGCATTCTGCAAGGCCAATCATCGTTCGTCCTACCGCGTCTACAGTTGATTTCACCATGCCAATTTGTGATGGAAGACTGGCAGCTCCACTACGAAGCGCGTCTGCGTCCATATCCTCAAGCACTGCGGAAGAAAAGGCAGAAATGGGCACACTGTGAAGCGGTACGTTCAGGCTGTCTGCAAGCCTCCGTCCTGTATCCAGCAGCTCCTCACCGTTGTATTGACTGGGGTTGGTGATAAGAATTGTACGCTCCTTACCAAGCGCGTCGACCGCAGCCGCAGCCACTATCGCGCTGTCTAGACCGCCTGATACGTGTACCTGTGCACGCTCAATTCCCATCAGATCGTACATTCGGCGAATGGTGAAGCAGATCGCGCCCCACAGCCTGCTGCACTTGCCATCAAAGTTTCTACAACCCACGGGTTCAGCTTGATTATCCTGTGGCACTGCTGGAATTTCAATGGTTTCGACCGCTTCCTTAAATTCTGGCAGCCTGGCGAGTACTCGGCCGCAGGAATTGATTACCCATGATCCACCATCGTAGCAGATAATGTTCTTTACGATATCACCAATTCCCACTGCATTTACATAAACCAGGTTGACCTGCTTAGCTGCAGCATGTTCCTGCAGAAGCTTCAGCCTGTAAGGCTGTTTTTCGTAGGTGAAATAGGAGTAATTGATTACAATAACAGTGTTGAGGGCTGGGTGAACCCGTTTCATTTCCTCGATTAGGTCGCGATCATGGTCGTGAGACCAAATATCTTCGCATATAAGAAGGCCGCAAAGTTGGCTATCAGCCTCAAAGGTGACGAATTGGCCGTCGCCCGGAATGAAATACTTCCTGTCCTCGTGGTGGCTGTCGTTAGCCAGATAGTATTTATTGTAGATTCCCTGAATTGATGCATGGTGTGCGATGACTGCAGAGTTGTGGAGGCGTATTGCGCCGTTGCGCTCGGTTCCCGGGTGACCTTTGAGCGGGCATCCCACGACCACAAAACTTCGCTGTGCTGCAGGAACAACAACGCCCTCGAGAAGCTCCGTTGCTTCGCGTATGAACTCTTCACTTTCAAAATCTGAACCGCAGTTGTACCCTGTAACCGCCATCTCGGGAAACACTATGACATCACTGTTCCCATCGTGCTCGCGGATAACCTCAAGAATGCGGGCACAGTTACCTTCAAGATCACCGGTCACTGGTTCTATTTGTGCCAGCGTAATTCTCATTCCTGCGGCATCTCCTGTTGATCAATTAGAATTGAAACCGTTTAGCAATTGTACACCCCCAGCCCTCATTCGTGCTACCGAATGGCGGTGCGGACTGGCAATTGGGCGGCGTAAAAATGGCTGACTGCCATTAAACCGCTGTAAAACGGCTAAAATGTAGGTGGTTATGCTGTGTGCATGTCAGTTATTGCCAGGGGAGTATGTTATGTTGGATCAACAACGGGACACGGTAAATGCCGCAGTAAATGAGGTTTTGCCACATGCTATAAAGATGCGTCATCATCTGCATCGCCATCCGGAGTTGAGCTTTCACGAAGAGCAGACTGCAAAGTTTATCGCCATGAAACTGGAGGAGCTTGGTGTAGACTCCCTGCAGACATCGATTGGTGGAAACGGCATTTTGGCCACCATCACGGGCTTGCAGGGAACGGGTCCAACACTAGCGCTCAGGGCCGACATGGATGCACTCCCCATTCAAGAAGAGGGGGAATCAGAGTACCGCTCCGAGCGAGATGGTGTAATGCACGCCTGTGGACACGATGGCCATTCCGCCGTTTTATTGGGCACCGCACAGACTTTGTGCCGTCTTCGAGCAAATTTTGCCGGTACAGTACGTCTTATCTTTCAGCCAGCCGAGGAGGTTGCAGCGGGCGCGCGGGCGATCGTGGACAGCGGGGGCATGAAGGATGTAGATGCCATATTTGCCCTGCATGGATGGCCCGGCATGGATGTTGGCAAAATAGGAATACGTCCCGGTGCGATGATGGCATCTGCAGACACGTTTGATATCACAATCGACGGGCGCGGCGCCCATGCTGCCATGCCGCATTTGAGTGTGGATCCAATTGTGGCAGGTGCCCAAGTTGTGACTGCACTGCAGACCATCGTAAGCCGGGAAACGTCGCCTGTAGACTCTGTGGTTGTATCGGTCACGCAGTTTCACGCAGGCTCTGCGCACAACATCATACCTGGCCGGGCAGAGTTGAAGGGGACGGTGCGCTGTCTCACATCTGAACTGCGGCAAATCATGCCTGAGCGCGTGGAACGGGTGGTTGCCGGCGTTTGCGGCGCACTCAACGCGGAGTACAAGCTGAACTATAGGTTTGGTACACCCGTCACGATTAATGACGAGCGCATGGTGAATCTCGTTCGTGAAGTGGGTGCGGCCTGCCTGGGCGAGGAGAACGTAGTACAGCTAGAGTGGCCTTCTCTAGGTGCTGAAGACTTTGCTGTGTACCTGGGCCATGCACCCGGCGCAATGTTCAGGTTGGGAACCGGCGCTGCTAAGCCTCCGTTGCATACGCCTACCTACGATTTTGGCGACGAGCCACTTAAACCAGGAATAGAGATGTTTACACATCTGGCACTGCGGTTTCTGCGCGGCCAATCCGCTGCTTAATTAGGAGTCTACTATGAGATCTTATGCGTGCGCCTTAATGGCAATTTTGGCAGTGGCGTGCGGGTGTAGAGTAACCGCGCAGGTACCAGAGAGCCCGGAAGGCTCAACCGAAGTACATTTCAAAACCCGCGACGGATGGACAATTGTGGGTGACCGTTACGCCCATAAGGGCCATCTTAAGGGTACGGTTATTCTACTTCACCAGCGTGGGGGCAGAGCGAGTGATTGGCAGAGCCTCTGCCGGGCGCTTCAAAGCGACGGGTTCACGGCCCTGGCAATAGATCAACGGGGCGCGGGACGTTCCACGTCCGGGCCAGGACCGTTGGGGAATGCAGCCCCCTGGGCCACCGGTCCCGATATTGCCGCAGCAATTCATTACCTGCATCGTAGTCGCGTTGTGTTAATTGGCGCCTCGTATGGTGCAAACAACGCGCTGATATACGCCGGGCGCCATGCAAAGCAGTTGCTGGGGATCATACTGCTGTCTCCCGGGGCCAACTACAATGGATTGGATGCTTTAGCCGCGGCGCCGCTGTGCAAGGTTCCGGTCCTGATGTACACAAGCGCAAGCGACCCTATTGCCAACACAGGACCGAGCCGGATTGATGCTCTGCTGCCCGGTCACAAGCACTGGGTGGATGCGGTAACTGGCTCACGGCATGGCACGGCGCTGTTGCCCGATCTGGACATGCCCATAGTGAAGGACTGTATTAGCCTGGCGAAAGGCCGAATGCCTCTGCCCGCCTCGTAGGTGCTCTATCCCACCGCATGCCGTGAAGTAATCGTGGAGTCATGCGGTGGTGGTTGCCGTTCGCATTCAATGCCGCCTGGGTTAGAATGAAGCAATCACCTCTAGTTCTATTTGTAACGTCATTAATATCGCTGCCAATCAGCGGCCACGCACAGGCAATTCCGCCCGCCCCCCGCGTGCAGCGATTCGGCGCGCCACAAGAACCATCGCCCCTCACAGTCAAAACCACGGGAAACTACACCCTAGGCCCGAACGGCGCCATAACCGTCCGCGGATCAGTTGTGCTGCACTATTTGGGTTTCACTCTAAGTGCTGATCGGCTTGATGGCAGCTTCAAAAGCGAGCTGGTTTTTACTGGCAATGCACGAATTGAGGGGCACGGGGTGGATGCCAGCGCCGATGCGATACGCTTTCGACCCGCTGATCTAACCTACGAGCTTGATGGAGCACGAGGATTACTTCGGCCCTCGCTTTTTAACGATGAGCTAACACAGCCAATCCACATTTTAGGGGGGCTGTTGCAGGGCGATGAGGCTGGCGACACCCTGGGCAGACAGCTCACTGCAACTACTTGTGAAAAGCAGCATGCGCACTATGTAATTAATGTGGGGGGCGCACAGCTAATTCCTCACAAGCGGCTCATATTGCGGCGAGTGAGTATCGTTTTCTTTGGCTTCAAGCTGATCACGCTGCCAACAATTACAGTTCCGTTGGACAAAAAGCCAATCCATAGGCCGCGCAGCAATTACCTTCCCGAAATTGGCCAAAATCCTGTAGATGGATACTTTGCACGATTTCCATTCGAGTATTCGCTCGGTGCTACCGCTGCTGGCCTGCTTCGCCTCGACCTCACTCAGAACAACGGAATTGGTTATCGAATAGAGCAGGAGTACCTAGCGGGCAGGCAACCTAGAAACGAGCAGTATGGTGGCAATTCCAGTGCCGCCGGGACCGGAGTGTATGTTTCTGCATATGGCTATGGTAACACCCCTGCAGGTCTGCCGTCGCTTGGCACCGGATTAGGCCCCGCCAGTGGCGGCCTGCTCGCTATCCAGGGATATCTTAGCTCCGGGTACGGGCGCAATTTCACCGCGACTCTCAATCATCAGCAGAGTATAGGCAGCAGCAACCGCATTTCGTTCAACGAGCAGCTGCAGCACAACAGTGGTTTTGTCGGCACTGGTAGCGGCGGATCCTACACACAGACGACGCGGCTCACACTTGATCATAACGACGCCGACCACGGCAGCTCGGGAAGCCTTTCGCTTAGTCTTAACACTAACAGTGCGCCGGGATTCACCACCAGCCAATTTACCGGTGCACTGGCGCAGACTCTGCGCAGCGGTCACGGCACGTTGTCTAACCAAGTATCTTACAGCCTGAACCTCAGCCATACACTCTCTGCGTCCACCATCGGTAACACTACGACCTACAGCCGTACAGCGCAGCTCGTGTCGCAACTGCAGATTCAACACGTGTCATCGGACTACCAGTACACACTTTCGGCAAACGGAGACACGCCATTAGGACCGCAGACGGGAGGCCGATTTGGCGGCGGCCTGGAGAAGCTGCCGGAGCTATTGGTAGATACCGACACGTTAACCTATAAGCGCGGATTTCTCCACAAGATACCCACTCAGTTCCAGTTTGGTTTTGGAAGGTATTCCGAACCCGGCAGCAACGTGAATACGGACCGCATTCTTCTAGGGATGAACATTGAGCCGTTTAGAGTGATGCGTGGACGGACAGAGATTGTTACGGGTGGTGGTATTGAACAACGCCTCTACGGTGATGGCGCAGCACAATACCTTGTACACGACGAAACGCGGCTTCGACAGCATCTCCTTGGCCGCTCTGGGATAGATATTGATTACCAGTACAGTCAGCCGGAAGGTGCCTCGCCGTTCTTGTTTGACCAGTTACGTAAAACGCACTACATCACCGCACAGGCAGGTTATCTGGAAGATCGTCATTTTCAACTTACTGCGGGCGTCGGTTATGACCTGAGCGGTGCATCACAGGGCAATCCCTGGCAGACCTTGACCACACGATTGATGTGGCGTCCTGTTCGCGATTTTCGCTTCGACTCCACTCAGACATTCGACCCTAACACCGGCAAGTTTTATAGTATCAACAACCTGTTTAGGTTTCGGGGCCCGCACGATATGGCGCTTGACCTGCTGACAAACATAGATCCGCAAGAGCCTGGTATCCGGCGTAAGTTCACTCAGATTAATACACAGTTCACCTTACCGGTTACGTCCTCATGGCGGCTCCTGGGCCTGTTTAGATACAGCGGTCTTACAGACACGTTTGACAGCGAAAACCTGCAGCTAGTACACACCTGGGACTGTTTAACGGCCTCGCTTACTTACTCACGTACATCCGGTGGTTTCCGTCCCGACCAGTCGATATTTTTCACTATAACGCTCAACGCGTTTCCGTTTTCCAGGGCGTTTGCAGGTGGTCCATTTGGCCAGTCACTGGGAACTGGTATCGGAAGCGTTTACTGAGCTACTACGACTGCTTCATCGTCATTAATGATGTCATGCAGGTTTGCGTAGTGCCCTCCGCGGGCAAGAAGCTCCTCATGGGTGCCCGATTCGACCAGCTCACCATCTGCCAGAACAGCAATGCAGTCGGCGTTCTTAATAGTGGATAGCCTGTGGGCAATTACGAGGGTAGTGCGCCCTGCCATCAGTCGTTCAAGTGCTTCTCGAACAAGTGCTTCGCTGCGAGTATCCAGCGCTGATGTCGCCTCGTCTAACACCAGAATGCTGGGATCCTTAAGCACCGCACGGGCGATAGCGACTCGCTGGCGCTGCCCGCCCGACAATGTGATTCCACGCTCACCTATCAGGGTATCGTACCCATCTGGCAGCTGGCGGGCAAACTCGTGAACGTTTGCGGCAGCGGCGGCAGCTTCAATCTCTTCGGGAGAAGCCTCCAGCCGACCAAAGCGTATATTGTCTCGAAGAGTCGCACTGAACAGTACAGGTTCTTGAGGAACGATACCAATATGCTCGCGCAAATCTTGCCGACGAATGGTACGAATATCTATATCATCCACAAAAATAGCACCTGCCTGTGGTTCGTAGAACCTGTACAGAAGTGAGGCCGCTGTCGTTTTACCGGAACCGGATGGACCCACAAGCGCCGTGACCTTACCTGGTAACATGGCGAGCGAAAAGTTACTTAACACTGGCACGTCTGGTTGATATGAAAAACTGAGGTTTCTGAATTCAATTGCGCCAGGGCCTTTAGGAAATGTTGCGGCTGCACTGCCGTCCAAGGTTTCTGGTTCCTCGTCAAGGATCGCGAATATCCGTTCAGAGGCGCCCAGCGACCTTTGAAGACGAGTGAACTGCATGGCAAGCGAGCTCATGGGAGTACTAATAATGGCCACGGTCACGAGAAATGCCAAGAGTGATCCAGAGGTTATCTGCCCAGCAAGCACCTCGCGTCCGCCGTACCACACCACCACGAGCAGTACCAGTGTTGAGCCGGCACTTCCAACGGCTCCAAATGAACCTTCGATGCGCGCAGCACGCATGAGCAAGTTGAACACATTGCCCAGCGCAGTATCTGCCTGCTGCTCCTGGTATTCTTCTCGGGTAAACGATTTAACCAGGCGTACGTTGGAGAGTGCTTCTGTCATGCCGCCCATGGCTGCCGCCAAGGCATCGTTACCGGCACGTGTAAGTTTGCGCAGTCTTCCTCCAAAAAAAACGAAAAAGCTGATTAGTGCAATGATTAGGCCCACAGAGATTGCTGTAAGTCGCCAATCCAGGGCGATCGCGAGCCCTATACCTCCAACCAGCGTGACGATGTTGCCTGCAAGCCGAACCACGTCGTCCGTGAGCGTTTGTTGCACTTGCGTGACGTCGTTGGCGAGATAAGTCGTAAGGTCGCCCGATCTACGGGTATCGAAATAGGCAACTGGCAGGCGAAGCATGTGAGCGTAAACATCCTTACGCAGTTGCCAAACAACGCGATTTCCCGCAGCTGCAACCAGAAGGAACTGAACATACATTAGCAGGCCGGAGGTTAGAAGCAAAAGCACCATTAACATTGCGTAGTGGTTGAGAACGGCAACACTATGTGCGACGCTTACAGCGTTAGTGGCTGCCCTGGCAAGCAGTGGAAATGAAAGCGTGATACCCGTGTCGACGAGAATCAGTGCCCCTGCGGCAAAGAGGAGGCGCTTGTGCGGCATGACCAAGCTAAAAAGTCGACGAAGGGTAGGGATCGAAATGCGCCCCTTAGTGTCGGGCGCGCCGGGTGGTGGAAGTTCACTCATATTTGGTTTACGTAATACTTCACAACATGGTTTCGCCCCGGCAGGGCACGCCGTGGCGGCAGCGGGCGCTTCTGCGTATAGGAGTTGCCCGCTGCTACTGGTCTCTAGCGGCGTCTGTTTATGACAATTACATTCACAGAGATTGGGTCAACATGCAGCGTAAACCGGGGCCCAAGATTGTGAATAACTTTTGTGAGGGGAACAACGTGGCGCGGATCGCTAATTGTATTCGTTGAGGTTCTGTTTCTAGCTGTCAACTCGATTAGAGTTCCTGTACTGGCAATCTTTTCAGATTGATCAAGCGATACATGTACAACGCGGCGGTTTCTGGCCGTGTTGACCAACTTGATGTAGAGCGTGCCAGTTTTGGAATCCCTTGTAACGCTGCAAAACAGATCCTGGGCTTTACCTAATGTAAAGTGCGGTACGATATTGCCGAGGTAGCTGCTAAACATGACCTGCGCCCAGTAGGAAGGTGAACCGTAGACCTGCAGGCCGTTGTATCCTATAAGATTCGTGCGCCTTTGCGATGGGCCGTGGTGAATGAGTACCTGCAGCGGAGCGTAGGCGTTCATGATAACGATGTCGGAATTGCGTTCCATGCCCGTCATCCAAGCTGCATCTCCCAGAGCTGAGTTCATATCAGGGGTGGGGTGTCCCTCGCGTGATGCCCATTCGCCTACGAAGATTTTAGGACCAGTGCGACTGTAGGTATCGTACTTATGCGCGGCTCGTTCAAATGCGACTGGCGGCATGTAATAGTGCTCATCGATAACATCTGGAACAACCGATTGAACCGGCATAGTAGCGATAAGCTGCAAGTGGGGATATTTTGCCTTAATGGCATGGTAGAACTGTGCAAACCGGCCGTCGTAGCTGTGCGACCGATCGAAAAAGTCCTCGTTGCCAATCTCCACATACTTAAGCGGGAACGGCGCAGGGTGGCCGTCCTTTGCTCGTACCGCACCCCATTTGCTTGTAACTGGGCCGGTTACGTACTGAATTTCCTCAAGTGCGGATTTTACGAATCGTTGTAGCCCCGGTCCCGCAGGGATGTACTCGCCGTCTAGCGCATAGCCCGCGAAGACGCCAAGCACCGGCTGCATATGCAGGTCCTGACACCACTCGAGCATTTCTAAAAGGCCAAAACCATCGGATGATCTATAGCCCCAGGTTCCCTCGTGACCAGGCCTATCTTGCAACGGTCCCAGGGTCTTCTTCCAGTTAAACCGCTCCTTTATAGTGTTGCCCTCAAGGTAATTGCCACCTGGCAGCCGTAAGAACTTGGGTTTCATGGCTGCGAGCATCTTCATGATATAAGGGCGCGTTCCGTTTGGCCTGTTGTTGAATGTTGGCGGCTTTACAGATACCAGATTGAAGTAGAGGTCACCGGTTCCATTGGTGGTGATGACAAACCTGTTCGCGAGAGACGCGCTCATGCCGCCTGTTTTAAGGGTGGTATGGTACCAGTGCCAGGCCGTGGTGAGGTGTTTGAAACTACCCGAGGCATAGATGCGGGAACCGTTTGCAGCTTCCAGGGCTACGTTTAAGCTTCCGTGAAAGCCAGGTGCTGTTCTAGCGAAGAAGGAGATGCGGTACTGTGTGTGTGGTCGCAGTGGAACGCCCCAGAATCCGTCATTGGCCACGCCCACTTCCGCACCGGCATGTCCTGGCTCTGCATCTAGCTTGAGGCAGGTGGTAAGCGCTTTGTTAATGGGATGGCTGTGGTCCAGGCTGATATTTCCTGTGCCACCGCCGGTAGTTACAAGGCTCCAGTGGGCAGGTGAAGATGCGTTGTCCTTGAATATGCGGTTCTGAATAAGTTCTGCGTAGATACCGCCATCGTATGAGTGGTTGATCTCTTCGGTCATGAGGCCGTAGAGCGTAGGGCTTACATGTACAGCGGTTTCGTTGGCGTGGATGGTAAGTGGAACTGGTCCTGCATCTACCACTTCGCCCAATTTGCCCGCTTTGGCTACCATGGGGCCGGCAACAGCGGCGATTTCGGCAGGAGTAAGCGCAGCCTGATAGGCGCGAACGTCCTCTATGGAACCATGTACCCAGTCTACCGCACCGCCCGCGAAACGCCCGCGCCCGATTACAAATGGCCCGGGAACATTATCTGGAGGCATACAGCGCGCACGACCCTGCAACTTTCCGTTAACATAGAGTGAAATGTTATGGTGGGTTGCGTCGTAGACGCCTGCCAGGTGATACCACTGGCCGGCATTGGGTACATCCTGCGAGGAAACCATGGCATTCTCGCCGCCATTTTGACCATGGGTTACGGTAAACGCAAACATGTTGGTGTCGGCACGCAACTGGAGGAAGAAACCGCTAATGGTTGGGCCGTCATCGGAAACAAAAGTCTGGAACCCGGTAACGTGATTTACCTTTACCCAGGCGGTGACTGTGTAGCTTTTGCTAATGTCTATGGGCGAATTTGCAACTTGCAGGCAACCCGTTCCATGAAGTTCAAGCGCCTCCGGACCCACAAACCCAGCTCCCCAGGCGATATCGCCTACGGCTGTGGCGGCATTAGCGCCTGCTGCGTCTGGGGCGCTCGTTGCCCCGGGCGCCTCCTCTAGTTTCCACCAACCCGTGGGTGCCGGTGCAGCTTGTGCCAGCGACCTTCCTGGAGCCAGCCACATGCTCGTAGCGAGGGCCCCCCCAAATAGAGCCCTCCATCCGTTAGAACGGAAATTCATATCAAACTCCTGAAGATATTGTTTAGAAATAGCAGTGAAGTTAATCGTACACGCAGATGATTCGCCACTGTAAGCGTGCCTTCCTGCCTCATATTTAAAGAAAGGCAAGAAATTATTTATGGTGGCAGTCAGCCCTCAAAGCGGCTGCTGTGACCTAGACGAGAGATTAGAGGAAGCAGATTACTTAAGAGCCGAGGCTGATAGTGGGCAGATCAGCGGGAGGCTACGCTGGGCCATCCTTAAGCTCGATTAGACGAGCCTCTTCTTCCGCAGTATAGGCTTGGGGATACGATTGCTGAAGACTCCAGGGACGTGTGTCCTGAATGGTTTTATCGGGCGGGGTTAAGACCAAACCAGCGGCCACCGCTTTCTTACCTGCCACATTCATGAACATTGCATATTGGCTTGATGCTGCAGGGATATACATTGGAAATTTTGATATGTCTACGCCCGCACGATCCATAATCTGCGTTGGGACCCATACGGGCCGGGTGATACCGAGTGCGGCAGCAAATTCTGCCCAGGTGATGCGAGGGCCGGCTGCATCAAAGGTGCCTGCTATCTCGTTTGCCAGTACCTTCACTGCGAAACCTGCCAGGTCGCGCGCGTCAATCACCTGTACATAGTCGGTTCCATCCCCGGGCATTGCAACGGGATCATGTGAAGGACCTCGCGTTACCCAGTAGGTGTGCCTGCCTGTGTGATCATAGGGACCCGCAACAATCTGCGGTCTCACAACCGTGGCGCGCTCACCTAAAACCTCAAGCACAATATTTTCACAAGTCACCTTTAGTGGTCCGTAGGTATCCCCGTTAACGGTGGTTTCATTTTCGGCAGCTGCAGCAACAAGAGCGTTCTCTTCGGTAACGGGTTGGCTGCCAGAAAGCGCGTACACTGAGGCAGTGCTGATGAACAGATACCGTTTGAGGAAGGGAGCCAGAAGTTCCGTACTGGATCGCACTTGAAGAGGTGTATAGCCACTGATGTCAATGCAGGCATCCCAGGTGCGTCCTTGAAGGGCAGAAATGCCCGCTGCGCCATGATTGCGGTCACCGGTTAAACGCTCAACCGAATCTGGCAGATCGGCAGGTGTTAAACCGCGGGTAAGTACTGTGACATCGTGACCATTCGCAACTGCTGTGGCTACCACATGACGTCCGATAAATTGTGTGCCACCTAAGACCAGGATTTTCATGATATGATTATGGCATGGTGCTGAAGTGAGTTGGCACCCTTGTGATGTTACCAAGGTTATTTAGGCAAGTTCCACATGAATGGGTTTGGGATGAGTAAACCGAGCCTTGGTGAGTGTAATGACACTTTAATTGTTTTGTGCGAGATTTCAGCATCAACCCTGTTACAGCGTGTGAGGAAAACTTATATGAGAGTTAGCAGACTAGGGCAGGTTTTAACCGAGGCATGTGCAATTGGAGGTTTTGTTATGATTGCCGCCACGAATGCGGCAGCCGCTGGTACACCGGCGCCTACTACCGTCGGTAAGGTTATGCCAGATGCAAGCCTTGTTCGCCCGCTTGTAACCGGCGACCTAGCACCCTCTGTTACAGTGCGGGATATTGATGGGAAACCGTTCAACCTGGGAACCGCGTTTACCCGTCGACCAACGGTTCTCATATTTTACAGGGGAGGCTGGTGCCCGTTCTGTAATCTTCAGATGTCCCAATTGGAAAGGTTACAGCCTAAGCTAATCAAAATGGGATATCTGCTTCTGGCGGTAAGCATGGACAATCCGGCGCATTTGAAGCTGTCTATAGCGCAGCACAAGCTTACATATACGCTACTATCGGATAGCGATGCCAAGGCGGTGAAGGCGTACGGGCTTGCATTTCATGTGGCAACCACAATGGTCCAGCAGTACAAGACTTTCCACATTAACCTGGATGACGCCGCAGGGAATTCCAACCATATCCTTCCGGTCCCTGCGGTTTACCTTATTGGAACCGATCACGTCATTCGTTTCACCTACTACAATCCAGATTACAAGGTGCGGCTGGCACCCGCCAAACTGCTATCCGCGGCAAGCCACTACAAGGCGGAGATGACAGCAGGCGGAAAGTGACAGGTTTCGTGGCGGATAGCACGGCAACAGTAGGAATCTGCCGTTGCCGTGGGTGAGGCTGGCAGGCTTGTCATCATGCGTGCCCATTGCCTGGCTGGTGACAAGCTGAATATGCGTGGGCGCCAGGTGTTGGTTCCTATAACCTGTATTTGGACGGAGGTGCACAGGGATGCGAAAACTTAAAGTTTTCAGCTTTGTATCGTTAGATGGTTGTTATGCCGACCGTAGCGGCAGTATGACATGGGCGCACGATTACAGCCGCGATGAGGAATTTACGGCATTTGCAACCGAGAATGCGCGTGGATCGCAGGGGGAGCTCCTGTTTGGCCGTGTAACGTACGATATGATGGCCAGTTACTGGCCGACTGAAATGGCGAAAACCAACTCGCCTGTGACTGCCGAGGCAATGAACCGGATGAAAAAGCATGTACTTTCTCGTTCACCTCGCGGCTTGACATGGAACAACTCTCATCTGTTGAGGGGGGAAATTATAGACGCTGTACGCGGTTTGAAGCAGCAACCAGGCCCTGATATGATGATCTTTGGCAGCGGCAGCATTGTAAAGCAAATTGCAACCCATAACCTCATCGACGAGTATCAGCTTATTGTTGTGCCGCTGGTACTTGGCGGGGGGCACAATATGTTTGAAGGGATACAGCAGAATCTAGCGGTGCGTCTCAACCACCACCGGGTCTTTAGTAATGGCGTGGTTCTATTAAGTTACGCTGCGCAGGTTTGATCTGCACAGCACGGCTTATCGCGAGAGGCGTTAGGTCGCCGGGCCTGCCGCAATTTACCTGAGCTGGTGCCCATAGGCAATCTGTGCCGGAAACCTGCCTTCCCGCGCGCCCGTACCATCAAAACGATGGAAGCGTATGCTTATCGGGGGACGTGCGGGAACACGCGGGTATGTTGAGTTCATCTAAACCACTAAGCGTTGCCGCATCGTTTCTGCCTCCGCAAGACGGCCCTGTCGTGCGTAGAGTAAGACGAGTCCCTCGATTGAGGGCTTAAAGTTAGGCTCGGATTTAAGCGCGGCCAACCACTGGTATTCTGCCTCCTGAAGGCGCCCTTGATCTGCGTATAGCATTGCAAGGTTGTGGGGTGCCTTATAGCTAATGATCGAGACGTCAAGGCTGTCGATGTGCCCGGTTTCCGGCCGGTTGATTACATTGAGGTAACACATTTCTGCCGCCGAATAGTTATTAAGGCGGGTGTAGATAAGCCCGGCGCGGAAGTTTAATTCCGGATCGAGCGGGAACAATCGAAGACCATCCTCGAGGTGCTGCTTCGCGAGTTCAAGATCGTCCTTGGCAAGGTAGCATGCTGCAAGAAGGGCATAAATTTTGCGTGAAATACTCTCGGTTGACTGGGAGTTTAGAAGCGCGTTCTCAAGGTGTGGTATGGCATCATCATGATTGCCCATGTAAAAGTGGGTCATACCGCAGTTAAATAATACAAAAGGATGATTGGGCCGTTCGGCTAGGTCTTGAGCTAATATTCTCAAGTCGCGTTCTCGTTTGCGACGCTGCCCTTCGTCACTGTAGTCATAACCAGAATGCACGACGTGTAACTGAGTGCGTTCGATTTTGCCGCCGGTGCGGTGCAGCGGCTCCAGGATCTGCTCATGAATACGCCCCTCAAAACGGATGGCAGGATTATTGCGGAAAAGCTTGACATGATCAACCACGGTGTAACCGCTCTCGCCTTGTTTCGCCGGTATGTGAACCTGCATGATAAAACCAGCGACCGAGTCCTCGGCCGAAAAAACGAGGTCCTTTAACTTAGCCCCGCATTGTTCCGGCAGAGTGTCGTCGGCATCCATCCAGAAGATCCAATCTCCATTTGCATGTTTTATTGATTCGTTGCGAGCGGATGAGAAATCATCATTCCAGGGATAATGGAAGATTTTTGCACCATAGCTAGTCGCGATCTTGACGGTGTCGTCTGTGGAACCTGTGTCTACCAAAATAATCTCATCAACCCACGGCTGTGCGCTGCTGAGGCAATCGGCCAGCACCCTTTGTTCATCCTTTGCGATGATACACAGAGAGATAGTCGGGCGTTGGCGCACCTCATAGGTTGCTGTGGTATGCGGAGTAAACGTATGATGCAGGGAAGCCGTTGGGCGGGTTGTTGCGGCATGTGCTGGATCGCTTTTTGAGGGTACGGAGGGCATTCCCCGCAGTTCACCTATTCTCGCCATTGCGGCGACGCCAGAGTGACGCCACGACCAACTTTGCTCCACCGCGGTACGGGCGGCCGCGCCCTTTGAATTAACGGCGTCCCTATTGCTGACGGCAACATGCATTACCTGGGCTAGCGCACGCGGCGAAATTTCAAACTGCCATATTGGGCCCGCACATACCCACGGCCCAACGCGGCGATCCGTCATTGGCAGTTTTTCGGCAGGCACCCGCCAACCGGATTCTTCACTAACGAAGTCGTCGGTCGGTCCGCCTGCTGGGACAATAACGGCCGTACCGCATGACATAGATTCTAGTACTGGTAGGCAAAATCCCTCGCCGCGATACGGTTGCACCAAACAGTCGGCCATTGCATACAGACCCGCCAGTTGTGCTTGAGAAAGTTCTCTATCTATGTAGACAATTCGCGGACGCGATTTGTCTTGGGAAATACCGATTATCTTTTCACGTTCGGTTTGGCCCTTATACACCGTATCGACGCCAGTGTCCTTTATTACCAAGAGCACGTCGTCGTACGCTGAAAATCCGTTAAGATAGGCATCTAGAAGAATATCAATGCCCTTTCTGTGCATGGCACCCCCGACAAATAAAAAGACAAACGGCTTGGCCGTGGGCGATTTATCGCACAGATCATAACCGTGCTCACTTGTGAAAATGTACGGAGGCGCGTTAGGGGAAAACCGACTGGTGTTTACGCCGAGCGGTACAACATGCAACCTTGACAGTGGGACACCGCTGTTGTTGTATACATCCCTAACGTAATTGCTATAGCACCATACTTCGTCGACTTCCTGAGTGATTGGTTTCACCCAGGCCTCAGGCAGGTAGCCGTATTCCCACGGCTGGATTAATACGAATTTTCCTTCGTTTGGGCGGTTGAAGCGCGGTGGGAAATGGTGGCGCACGTGCACGTCTGCTGGGTGCGAAAGTGGAGCGAAAACATGCGGTTCTAGCATAGCGCTGATGGGGTCGATTGCAGGATCATATTGCGTATGGCCTGCGGCGACGACTGATAATTCTATGCCGTGGGATAAAAGTTGGCTGCAGAACTCGCGATTGACTAGGGCGAGGCTGTGCCACTGAAAAAAATCGCCCTCCCAACGAATCGTCGCGGGTAGGATTGCCGACGATGGTACAGGTTTCGTGCGCCGCCGAGCACGAGTTGGTGCGGCCGTTGCACTATCTGCCGCCGTACCGCAAATAGTCCGTGCCGCAGGTGTTATTTCGGTGGCAGTTGGTTTGCGTTCCTCAGCGCTTGCAGCGATATCCAATCGGGTCAGGCAGGTGCCAATCTCCAGCGCCATCAAACGTCCAACGGTCTCGTAGTTGTAGGTTGCGCATATTTCCATTTGGGCAGCGTTTGCGCGATCACGCGCTACAGTTATATTGCTGTCCAATTCCTGCAACATTGCCACAAGTTGTTCTTCGTCCGGCTCAGCCCACCGGTGCCCTGCGAACGTAGGAAGTTCTCGCCATGCCGCGGACGGAACTGGCAATAGTTTATAGCCGAGCAACAGGCTGTTGTGCTGGTTCATGAATGCCGTATTGCCGCCCCAGTTGGTACCTACAACCGGCGTGCCAGCCGCCATGGCTTCCATATAGGGGCGGCCCCAACCTTCACCTCGGCTGGGCAGTACAAAAGCATCCACGCCTCTATAAAGGGCGATCATCTCGTTACGCGGAAGCCGGTCAAAGATCCAGCGGATACGCGTGTCAGCGAGGATGTCGTGGTTCATCTCACGCATTGTTAGCTCTGCGGCCATTTCCTGGATTACGGTTGGCGTGTAACCGAGGGTGGACCAAACCTTAAGCACCAAGCCCACATCGGATCGGCCCTGGAATGCCCGAATAAAACCGCGTAGCAAAACGTCCCAGCCTTTATGGGAAGTCCAGTCAAACACTGATAGAAAGAGTTTGGTTCGTCCCTCGCGAAACTCTTCGAGCAACGGCAGCGAGTCGCATTCGACTTGGTAAGGCGCTGGGTCGAAGCATTCCGGGATAACAACTATTTTTGCGGGATGCACTCCGGCATCTGTAAAGGTTGTACGATTGAACTCAGATGCCACCCACACCCTATCCATTCGGTTTAGCGCCTCCGCCCAACCAGGTGGTAATCTGTCGGTTTCAAACACCGTGCGACCAATATGCAGACCCGCCACGTCGTGTTTTTGAAAACTGAGGGGAAAGTCATGTTGAATGTAGGTAAAGCCAGGAGCGACTTCGCGTTGTGCCGCTCTTGTTATTATCTCCCGCTCGGCTGCTGTCATGTCGGCATCGTGGTTCCACGGGCGGATCTGGCAGGCAAGGTCGTGGCCGGTTTGAGCAAGTGCAAACATCAAATGGCGGCTCTCCTCGCCGTAGCCGCTGGGATCAAGCAGGGGACCGCTCCACAAAACACGTGGGGTTGTTGACTCCTCTGCAGGTGCGCTCGTCACTATAATCGATTGGACGGCTCGCCGCACTGGCGGCGCGTCAATTGAGTCGAGCATAAATTGAAGCGCCTCGCGAACGCTGTTGGGTACGATACCCTCGTGTGGCTGTAGCAACCCGGCGTGAAAGCGGCGCTCGTAGAGCTTTGCATGCTGCTCAAACCTATAAAAGGCTGAAAGAAATGACCAGAGAAAACCGTGCACACCATCCTTGCGGGCATCACCACGGTCGTAATACCCCGTGAAATCTAAGACAAAGTGGCGCAATGCATTTTGCCATTGAAATTGGTAGCCATCATTAAATAAATTTGCAGCTTCGCCGTCTGTATATCGGTTTAGTTTTTCAAGATAGTGATGGAGGCTGTCGTAGGAATAATGCTCTAACGACAGATTAGGATTATCGGCTGGCCAGCGAATGGTGGCGCCGTTTACTATTGCGCCGGAATGTAGGCGGGAGTTGAACGTAAAATAGCCGTTCTTAAATAGCCGGGGTGCAGTATAACCCGGGTACAGGCTCTTCATCCAATGCCCGGCAAAATAATGCCGGAACGGCGGATGAAGCGCCTCAAACGAGTCGCCGTTCTCCATTGCGAGCCTCCGTAGGCCGATGCCGAATTCCTGCGGAACGCGTTCGTCTGCGTCCAGGTAGAATATCCACCTGTACTTGGCCAACATCGCAGAAGCGTTGCGGGCTCTGTCGAAGTTCTGAATGAGGGGGTGTGTTACTATGCGGGGTGTAACTTGCTGCGCCAGATTTACCGTGCCGTCGGTACTTTCCATATCGCAGACTATGATCTCATCCGTCCAACCTTGCAGTGTGTTGAGACATGCTGTAATATTGCGTTCTTCATTACGCGTGTGGACGATGCCTGAAATACCTGCAGGATATTTATGTTCGGCGGGTTCCATGAGGTGTAGAAGCTCCTCCGATAAGTCCTGGCCCTTGAGCGTAACGAGAATGTGGTCCTTAGCGGCGTTTTTATCGTCGCCATAGTAGCGCACGTCGCTAGTTTCGAACGGAGCAAGGATATGCCGCCATATCTCAGTTGTGAGTAGGTGTTCGTCACCGAATTCAGGTTCCTCGCCATAGAACGCTGACGGCACGCTGAAGACTACCCACCTGGCGGTAACCACCTGTTGGGCGATAATGGCGCGGATCTGTGCTTTATTGAAATGCTCTAGCACTCCCTGGTGGTGTATCACCTGCCAACGGCTTGCGTTAGTCGCTGCATGGTTTTTATAATGGGTGAAGAGATCACCAAGAAAAAAATTGGCAGAAGCACCTAACATGTTGTTGGCATGTATTGCCCGCTCCACCAGGACGCGTGAATTGTCCATGCCTACTGCATTAACGCCCCGCCTGGCGAGCCAAATGGCGCCCAGACCCGAACCTATACCTGTTTCGAGTGTCCGTGATTTTGGAGGTGCGAATGTAAGTACCTGATGCAGGTACCGCAACAGGTACGGCGAGTTGTTGATGTTATGGTAGTGAAAGGGAATGTCGCAAAGTGGCGTCCGTGTGTACAGTTTTTCCCACGTAGCGGTTGTAGATGTCATGTGGCAACTCCCCAATGTTCGAATACTCTACGATGCGAATTGTCCGGTTGAAAATATTTCAAAATTCTACCATAAGTTCTTGACAATATAAAATTCGTGTGGTAAGGTTGATCATCTTGCTCTGAATAGCAACTTGGTGCGCATTGCGATGTACTCAAAAGTTAGCCGTTTTGAATAGACGGAGGTGGTGCCGTGTACAGCGCGACCGTAATAAGAGAATTCCAGTATCCACATTGCCATGGGGCACTAACAGGCGCTGATATTATTGGGCGCGCCGGAGTCTTGGGCGAGGGTCCGTTCATGACCATTTATTTTTGCACGGCTGGCGACACTATTTTGAGGGCATCATTTGAAACCTATGGGTGTCCGTCGGCAATCGCGTGCGGTAGTTGGATTACCCGTTGGGTGGAAGGAAAGCATGCACACGAAACGAGATTACTTTCTCCTGACGACCTCACGATGGTACTTGGGGGTTTGCCGCTAGGCAAGGAACATGTGCCCGTACTTGCCATACGAGCGTTAAACAACGCAGTAGACCAGATTTTGGCACGGAGGAGCGACGCGTCATGAGCGTGGGTCCCGTTCCGCTGGCAGGCGGCGGTATTGAAGTGTGCTACACGAACTGCATATGTGCGATGAGCGACCCTGTCCTTCCTGGGCCACCTTCGTGTGGCTCGTGCAGTCAGGGCGGTTGTGGCTCCTCTGGTGGAGGCGGTGGCACGGGGGGCTCTGGACGTTACCCGGTACTCGGGGCACCAGTTGGCCCGGCGGGAGGCAGCAATTCTTGCGGTGGCGGTGGTACGTGCGGCGGCGGCCCGGTGCTTCCCATGATCGCGGCGCCAGGGACGGGTGGTGCAGGGAACGGCGGCAACAACTGCAACTGCGGTAACATCAGCGGCGGCGCAGATCCTTCGTTTGGCAATTCTGGCACAGGCTACAGCGTGTTTGCCACTACTTACGCGCTCGGCCTTGGCACGGGTATATGCGCTGAGTACATGAATGCGTCAGCAGGTATGATGCAGAAAACTCAAATCGCATGTGTCCCAAAACCTGGTCAATTCATGAACTTATGGACGGCCAAGCCGATTCCACAGCCAATTCCTTAGTCAATTGCAACTAGAAGTAGTTGAACATTGTGATTTTTTCTGGGGACCAAAGCATGTTGAACCTGTTAACCACGGATGAAACCAGCCTGATACCGCTTTTGAAGATGGACGAAGGATCTGCACGCCCGTGTTTTTCCTGCGAAGGGTATCGCCCTCATCCGCAAGGTGACGGGAACCTGCAGGTAGATCCTGAAATACATCTTCCTTCGCCAGGTATGGATGTTGATATTGCTCATTATTACAACTCGCTGTCAACCATCAACGGGCCGTACGGTTATGGCAGAACGCTTTCAACGTACGCAACCGCCTGCGCATATGGCACGCTCGCATCTACTACTTATGGCAGTGGTGAGGCAATTTTGTATCAGGTGGGCCTTGCTCAAACTCCGGGCTACATTAACATCACACCTGGCTCTCACAATACTTTAGTTCAGGATACGTCCAATAACCAATGGGTTGAGACCACTCCAACCGGCCACGTGCGTCGTTATCCGCTGGATACTGCGGGCAACATTACCACGATTATTTCCGAGCAGGACGCCGCAGGCAACTTCCACAGTTACCTTTATGGGGCGGGTTTGTTAGTGGCGCAGGTGGACGCCCTGGGGAGAACAGTTACTCACAGTTACTACGCCGACGGGCTGCTGCAAAGTATTATGGACTGGGCAGGAAGGATCACCAGCTTTGCCTATGATGTGGTTACTGCTGCGCCACGGAACCTGCTGACTACCGTTACTGGGCCCTCTGGATGCCAAACAGGTTACCAATATGCTACTTTTGCCCTGTCGACTTCCATAATGGCAAGTGGTTACGACTGGTTGTTGGCGGGAATTACTGACCCAAATGGATTCTCCACCACCTACACTTATGATAATATGCGCCGTGTAGCGACGCGTAGCGTTGCTACTGCTGGAACGTGGCACTATCAATATCAGCCCACATCCATGACATTCGTGAATCCGCTCGGCCAGCATACAACTCAGACACTTGATAGTAATTTTCAAATGGTGGGGCTAAAGGATGCGCTAGGTAACATGGTTACCATGACGAGAAATACCGACAACCAGGAAACCAGCCGAACCAATCCACACGGCGTCGTTATAACTACCACTTATGATATTAACGGCAATGTAAGTAGTGTTGTTAATGCGCTAGGCGCGACCGTTGTAACTACCTACGATACCTATAATAATGTGCTTTCGATCCAACAACCAGATGGGACGATCGTTACGAACATTTGGGGATACGCGGGTAGCGCGTTCGACACGACCGGAGCAAAGCGTCGACTGCAGGCAAGTATTGATCCGTTAGGGAACAGGAACTCTTATACCTATAATGGTCGCGGGCAGATGGTTGGCGAGGAGGATCCGCTAGGTAATCGCACCACATATGCATACGACAGCTGGGGCAACCGAAGTGCCATCGAAGACCCGCTTGGGCGGTTAACCACGATGGTTCATGACCTCGCCGGTAATGTAGTGCAAACGATTGACCCACTGGGGCATGTATGGAGCACCACATATGATCCCCAAAATAGACCACTTACCGTGACCGATCCTTTGGGTAATACCACAACATTTGGTTATGACAGCGTTGGAAACCGCACAATTGAAATAGATCCACTGGGCTATCGGACCAGTTGGACATTCGGTGTGTTTGACAAACCCACCAGCAGAACTGATCCCCTTGGACGCACTGATTCTTGGATTTACGATGCGCTTGGCAGGAATGTGGCCACCATTGATGCGGCGGGCAACGTTTCTACAATCGCATACGATATTGTGGGCAGGGCGGTTGCTACCGTGGATCCGCTTGGAAATATTGCGACTGTTGTGTACGACGCGGTCGGTCAGGTGTTAACCCGGCAAGATGCGGAGGGTTATATCACCACAGCCGTGTACGACAATGCAGGGCGGCAGACCAGTACAATTGATGCCCTGGGTAACCGGAATACAGCAATTTACGACTCGTTGAATCGTGTTGTTGCTACAGTTGATGCGCTGGGGCACATGGGTACAACGGTATACGATGCCGCTGGAAGGCGAATAGCAGAGATTGATGCGCTGGGGTATGCGGCAACTCTAGTTTTCGATGCAGCAGGGCGCACTACCGCCTCCGTTAACAGTTTGGGCTTTGCGAATACCAATATATACGACGCTGCTGGAAGAACAATAGCACGCATCGACCCATTTGGGTTTAGAACCTCAAGTGTTTATGATAGCGGCGATAGGCTGGTAGCCGTGCAGAACGCACGAGGATACATTAACACTAATTTGTATGATGCGGCAAATCGTGCGCTTGCGCGGCAGGATGCCCTAGGCAATTTCACCACTAGTCAATATGACGCGCGGAGCCTTGTTATTAGCAACGTCGATGCGCTGGGTAGAGTGAGCACAAATGTTTATGATGCGGCGGCGCAGAACATTGCACAGATAGATGCACTTGGGAATTACACAAGTTCGATTTACGATGTTACCGGCAGGCAAATTGCAAGCCAAGACGCGGAAGGGAACTTCACCACCAGTGTGTACGATCGTAATGGTCGCCAGGTTGTTTCAATTTCGCCACTCGGTTACAGAACATCCACGACATACGATCTAAACAATCGCCCGATCGCTGTGCAAGACCCCCTCGGCTTTACTGCCTCTACGATGTTCGACCCCCTGGGCCGCGCAATTTCAACCGTTGACGCGCTGGGCCATATTGCGACTTCCACATATGATGTTGCTGGGCGGCAGATTGCTGTGATTAATGCACTGGGCTACGCAATCACCAGCGTTTACGACGGTGCCAACCGTGTGATAGCCTCGCAGAATGAGTTGGGGTGTTTTACCTCCTTTACTCTGGATGCGCTAGGGCGACAGACTGCTGTCGTAGATTCAAATGGACAGACGACGAGTAATCTTTACGACCAGCGCAGCAACTTGTTATCAACGCAGAATTCGCTAGGTGCTTTTACTTCGTGGCAATACGACGCAAATGGCAACGCCGCCGTGCGGATAGATGGGCGGGGTTATCCAACGACTTATACGATGGACGCGCTTGATCGAACGGTAGGCACTCTCTATCCTAACGGTGGGTGCGTGACGGTCACGTTTAATGCGGCTGGTGAGCAGGTAACACAGCAAGACGGGCTTGGGATTCGTACGACGGTCTTTGATCTCGCGGGAAGGCAGGTGAGTGTAGCGTTTCCCAGCGGTCTAATTCTTTCGTACCACTACAACGCCAGTGGTAGCCGCACCGGCCTTATTGACGCCACTGGGATGACAACATACACCTGGGATGCAGAAGAGCGTGTTACGGGGGTTGTTAACCCGCTTGGTGAGGTTACAACTATTTCTTATGATCCGTTGGGCAGAGACGTACTGCGTGTACTCTCTAACGGTACAACATCTACCCGTGCATTTGACGCAGCGGGCAGGGAGATCGCTCGTGGTGCATTCGGGCCGTCTGGCGCGGCCACTGCCCTCTTCACGAACACCTACGATGCGGCAGGTAACCGCACTGGCATATTGGAGCTAAACGGCACGACCCTGACCTGTACATACGATCCCGCCAGCCAGCTAACGAGAGAGCAGCGTAGTGGTTCGCTTTTTGGCGCGACTATATCTACCGGCCTAAATGCATATGATATCGCTTACACATATGACAATTGCGGCAACAGGTTAGTGCAGAACCACAACGGGCGGCTTACGACTAATACGTACAACGTTGGCAACGAGTTGGTGGGTATTCTACCGCCCTCTGGTATTTCCTCAACTCTAACTTACGATGGTAATGGCAACGTAAGTACTGTAACAACCGCCAATGCGTTGACGAGTTGCACTTGGGATTACGAAAACCGCTTAGCCGGGCAGGTAGATGTTTCAAGCGTTCTAGAGAGTAACACCTATTCTTCAGACGGATTGCGGCAGGACAGGTTACGACTTGCACCAATCACGAATTCAAACCTTGACGCACAGTTTATATCGCAGGCTGTGCCGCCCATAATGGTGGCCGGCGGTACGTACGGCGTCGCGGTCACCATGCGGAATATTGGAACAACTGCATGGACGGCAGCTGCATCGTTCAGGTTGGGATCGGAGAATCCTAACGATAACACGATATGGGGGCTAAACCGGGTTGACCTTCCCTATCGCGTGGAGCCCGGTGCTGATGTTACCTTTAACTTCGCGATTACCGCTCCCGTCGCAGCTGGCAACTACAACTTTCAATGGCAGATGCTTCAAGAGGGTGTTGCGCATTTTGGCCAGTTAACTGATAACGTTAGTGTGGGGGTTTACCTGAATCCACTTGGCAATCAGGCACAGTGGATAGCACAAACGGTGCCCGCTAACATGGTGGCAGGCGAAGACTACCCGGTAAGCATCACCATGTTGAATATAGGCTCAACCACCTGGGAACCCACTACATTACATAACCTGGGCTCACAGGACCCACAAGATAACGAGATTTGGGGCATGGGTCGCGTAGTTATGCCCATCGCGAGCGCACCGCCAGGTACGTCGGTAGACTTCGTTTTCACCGTCACCGCGCCCAGCACGCCTGGCACCTACGCCTTCCAGTGGGAGATGGTGCAGGACGGCGTAGAGCACTTTGGCGACTTCACGCCGCTGGTGAGCGTGCAGGTAGGCGCAAGCGAAGTGGGCACGCCAGACGGTCTGCTCACCGCCCTGTGGGATAACGACAACCTGCTGCTGGAGCTAGACGCTGCGCTGACGGTGACCGGCAGGTATACGGGCACGCCAGATGCGTGGGGCGGGCTGATATCGCAGTGGCAGCAGGCGCAACTGGTAGATCGCTGGAACTCGCCGTCGTCGTCGTTTTACGCCTTCGAC
>DAIDKH010000058.1 GCA_027450145.1 Chthonomonadaceae bacterium
ATCCATGCACCATCTGTTCAAAATTGGGGGCATTATCGTCTACCATGCCCATCACCATTCCTACCTTCTGTTGAACTGCTTCCACCACATTCGCCATTTCAGCAGCTATTGCCTCAACATTGGTGATTTCCTTGGCTACACCCTCAGCGCCAGATCGAATCGCTTTTAACGACTCACCAGCCTCGCTACCCTTAGACGAGCCCTTACGCACTTCCTGCATGCTTAGCTCCATCGCCTTCACAGCATCCAGCACACCTGCACGTACCGTATTAATGAGTTGTGCGATCTCTCGGGTTGCGAGTGCTGACCTCTCTGCGAGCTTACGCACCTCGTCAGCCACAACCGCAAACCCTCTTCCATGGTCGCCGGCGCGCGCTGCCTCAATTGCGGCATTCAAGGCGAGCAAATTGGTCTGCTCGGCTATCTGGTCAATGGTCTCCACAATGGCGCCAATCTCATCACTTCTCTTGCCCAGCGCATCTACGCATTGGGCAGCACTGGAGACCTGCTGCTCAATCTGGCTCATGCCCTGCACGGTCTCTTCAACCGCATTGCCGCCAACTTTCGCGGCGGCACTTGCGTCCGCAGCCATTCCAGTTACTCGCTGCGCTGCCTGCAGCACGGTCTTGACCGATACCGCCGCCTGTGACATATCCGCACTAGCCTCGCGCATCGCCTGCTGCTCGCGCACACCACCCTGCTCAACCCTGTTAGCAGCATCTTGAAGTTTCAACATCGCTTCCGATGCAGCGCTTGCGGCACTCGCCTGCTGTTCTGTACCCTTCGCAATCTGCTGACTTGTTGTAGCGGTCTGATCTGCCGAGCTTGCGACATCCATAATCGTGTGAGCTATGTCCTGTGCGGCCTGCGCGGTTTGGTTAGCGGATGAGGTGAGTTGAACACTCGTTGCTGCCACATTTTGCGACTCTCCAGCTATCTCCTGCAGGACTGCAGAGAGAGAAGTCTGTGCGGAGCGGACGCCCTCAATTGTGGCAACAATTGTGGAGAGCATCACGTCGAACGTTTCACACATCTGGCCCAGTTCATCCTTGCCTTTACGATTGGTAGGCGTAGTACCAGTCTCAATGATCACAGTAAAGTCGCCGGCCGCCATGCCGTCCACGGCCTTGTTAAGGTTTGTTACGCAAATAGAACTTAGCTTTACCATGCGTGAGCTAACAAGTGCAATCGTTTTGGTGAGATAGAATGTGAGCAGCGTTGCAACAACCAATGAGATAAGCACCGCGAAGACGATGACGACCTTGATTTCGTTTGCAGCGTCAGCGTTCATCTTCGTAATCTTCGCCGAAATCTTCGTGTCCTGCCCGCTGAACTTAGAGACGTGAGCCTCAACCGCGTGTCGAACTGCACCGGCAAGTAAATTCGCCTGGCGGGTACCAGGAGTTGCGGCGCTTAGCTGGTTCCAGCTGTTGGATATCTCTGATGCCGCAGCGCTAACACCAAGGTGATCACCTTTTAGTGCAGTGAGGCTGCTCAAATCTGTGTTGAAGTCTGATACGGCGCCGGCGACGGCTACGCGCGTCTGCGATGGGCTTACGTCACTACTGCTGATCCTAAGCTCCGCGCTATGTAACTGATAGCGTAGAATGTCGGAATGTAGTTTACTCAGCACCGTAACCGCATTGGTGTCTCTGGCTAGAACCTGACGCTCGGTCACAAGCTGCGCTAACGTAGTCCACGATATCCAGCCAACTAAAAAGGTAATGAAGGTGCATATACCAAAGGCAATGCTTAGTTTGAAACCTGTTTTCAGGTTAAGTAGCCACCCCATCGTTGTGCATCCCTTTAACTAACATGCCTCCCTTCTGGAGCAGGCAGGTGCCCGTCATGCCAACCCGGCTGTGTAGAGAATTTGCCTGGTGGGCCTGCATATATCAGCGTTGATATGCGGATAGTCATCTTACAGAGCAATGAGCGCAAGTACGTAGATCACCGTACCTGTTGGCCTCACAAATGCCGCTCTGATTGCATCAGGGCAACGCAGTCAACTCCGTCACGTACTGAAGGATGATTATCGGCGCAGGCGATTGCAACTTAATAAGGGATTTATCCCCTATTTGACCGATTGAAGGGATAAATCGACCGTTTACATCCGATCGCGCAACTGTGTCGGCTGCTGGTGGCATTTGGAGTGCACAGGTATAATTAGAGCATATTTTCAAAATGGGCGGTGTTCTCCCCTGTATGAGTTTACTAATCGTTAACAATTTGCAGCATTCTTTTGGCGCTGATACCCTCTTTTCAGGCGTCTCATTTCGACTGGAATGGAGGCAAAAGCTTGGCTTGGTAGGCCGAAATGGCACCGGCAAAACCACGATCATGCGCATTCTTACCGGCCAAATTGATTCGGAGCGAGGTTCTGTCACGTTTGCACCCGGAATCGAAGCCGGCTACTTGAAGCAAGAAGAGGTGGTTGGCCACAACGGTACTGTGCTGGAGGGGGCCGAAGCAGCATTTGCTCACGTGCGCGAAATGGAAAAGCGCCTGCGGGAGTGCGAACACGAGATGGCAGAGGTGGCTAACGAACCCGAAAAGCTCGCCGCCGTCATGGAGGAATACGGGCTCCTGCATGACAGGTTCGAAGCCATGGGCGGTTACGATAACCTGCGTGATATCCCTGCCGTACTTAAGCGCCTTGGCTTTTCTGACGCCGATATGTCGAAACCCTGCGCACGGCTCTCTGGCGGAGAGAAGACGCGACTAGGACTTGCACGCCTGCTTCTCTCTGGTCCGGATATTCTTTTACTGGACGAACCTACGAACCACCTTGATGTGGAGGCCATAGAATGGCTGGAGGAATTCCTAAAGGATTTCGGCGGTGCACTCATATTGATTTCACACGACCGCACGTTTTTGGATAGGGTCGTTACGACGATTGGCGACTTGGAACATGGCAAGCTTACGCTTTACCCAGGTAACTTCAGTGCATTCGCTCGTCAGAAAGAGGCAAACCTTCTTAGGCAGGCCGAGATGTATGAGCGTGAGCAACGTGAAATTGCCCGGCTGACGGAGTTCTTTGAGAAGTGGAAGAATACGCCTTCCAAGAAATCACAAGCCGTTCAGCGAATGCGCTGGGCGGAAAAGATAAAAGAGCACGGCCTTACCATGCAGCGCGATGCGGAAGCAGCGACAAAGGTGCAAGGACCTGGCAAAAAGATGCACGCTGGTCTCAAGGCTGGGTCGCGCAGTGGCGAAGAAGTCATAGTTTTCGATCGTGTAGCCAAGTCGTACGGAAGTCGAACCCTTTTTGACAGCTTTACCGGCCTAATCCTTCGGGGGGACCGCGTAGGCATAGTTGGACCCAATGGCGCGGGTAAATCCACGCTTGTAAAGATTCTACTGGGGCGCGAGACGCCAACCGAGGGAATGATTCGACTGGGAGCCAGTGTCTCTGTAGGTTACTTTGCTCAGGACACTTCCGATCTCGATCTCGATGCTTCGGTTCTCGAGAATCTCCTGAACGTTGCGGATATGCAGCCAACACAAGCGCGCACTCACTTAGGCGCGTTCTTGTTTACTGGCGAGGATGTCTTTAGGCCCGCACGCCTTCTCTCTGGCGGTGAGAAAAACAAACTGGTTCTTGCTCAGTTAACCTACCTTAAGCCGAATCTTCTCGTGCTGGACGAGCCAACGAACCACCTCGATATGGAAAGTAGAGATGCGCTGACGCGAATTCTCGTAAATTACGGTGGCACACTGCTTCTTGTATCGCACGACAGATACCTGCTGGAGCAGGTCACCAATAGAACTATTGAAGTGAACAACGGCCGAGCAACTCTGCTGGATATGGGCTACAAGGAGTATAGGGAGTGGCGTCGACGCACTCCTCTAGGACAGCCGCCGCAAGCGGTGGTGCATAACACGCCTGGCAACCCGAAACTGAAGGAGCTCCTGGCACAGCAACCCGGGCCGGCTGCGGGCACCGTGCCGATGAGCGCGCACCAGTTATCTAAGGAGCGCCAAAAAGCCCGTGCAAACACGACAAGCGCCGAGCAAAGGGTTGAAAATCTGGAAACAAGGCTGCAGGAGATCGAAGACAAGCTGGCTAACCCTGGCCCCAATGACAACGTAGTGGCTTTATCCCATGAGCACCTGGGAGTTCAACAGGCACTAAGCGAGGCACTGAGCCAATGGGAGAGTGCTGCTGCCTACGCGGAGTCCTTAGGATGACCGGCCCCTTAATCGATACCCATTGTCATTTGAACCATGACGGGCTGCGCGAGGACATAGCGGCAACGGTGAAACGTGCGACGGAAGCAGGTGTGATCCATCTGGTGATCGTGAGCTATGACCTGGGTAGCAGCCTGGAGGCGGTTACAATTGCAGAAAAACTTGGCTCTTACGCCAGTGCAGTGGTCGGCATTCATCCTACTATGGCCCATACCTGCGACAGAGAGGCGCTCAAAATTCTTGATGACCTCGCCCAAAACCCGGCAGTGGTGGGTATAGGGGAAACTGGCCTGGATCTTCATTACGCCTTCCCACCCATCAGGTCGCAGTTGGAATCGCTACACGCACATATTGAGTTGGCATCTCGACACGGCCTCCCCTTGGTTTTTCACTGCCGCGATGCCTACGCTCCCCTGCTAGCAGAGCTTGAACGTTTCGCACCCATCCACGGCGTCATGCACTGCTGGGCAGGCACACCGCACCAGGCTGCGCAATCGGTCGCTCTAGGATTGCACCTGGGCTTCGGAGGTGTTGTTACGTTTAAATCTGCCTTCGACGTTCATACAGCGGCACGAGAGTGCCCCATTGATCGGCTCGTTCTCGAAACCGATGCGCCATTTTTAGCGCCAGTGCCTTACCGAGGAAAGTCCAATGAGCCCTCCTATATCGCTCTCACTGCGGAGCGCCTGGCAGAACTGCGCGGCATTTCGCAGGCAGACCTGGCGGAAGCATCTACCAGGAATGCAGCAACGCTCTATCCCCAAGTGGCAACACGCCTTCATGCCGCCTTACGCGGCTGAACTGTATCAATGGAACATCCTCCCGTGCCCGATGCCTGAACTGAATGAAGGATCATATCCAGGGTTTGCAGCGCCTGTGTCACACTGGTTAAACGCGTACTTCTTCCGGTCAACCCAGCGATTGCGAGGCTGCAGAGCGGTACCCGGTTAACTCTGCCATGCTCCTCGATCTCCATGTAACCTTCCTGCGAAGTTTCAAACGGAAAGAGCCGAGGTGCGAGCGCACTAAACCTGGTGCGAACCTCATTACTCAGGTTCTCAACGTTATCAGGATCAGTCACAACCACAAAGTCGTCGCCGCCGAGATGTGTTAGAACGTGTCCCTCGCGTGCAGGCGCCACTTCCTGAAGAATATCAACAAGTCCCCGTATGAGTTCATCACCGTGTGCTGTTCCAAAGCGCCTGTTGTATGCCTCAAGGTACATGACGTCAACGCGCAGTAATCCCGTGGGCTGCTTGTTCTCCAGGCGCTCTTTTATCGTATGCTCCAGGACGACCCTATTTGGTAAGCCAGATAGGGAATCTGAATACCGTGACCCAAACTGATGTGCAGTAGAGAGTGACTCCATAAGGGTACGAACCGGAAGGACACCCAGGTATTTTTGCCCCACCTCGCAAATCACTATGTCGTTATCCAGGCTGATGGACTGGCGGCGTGCCGCCATCCTCATCATCTCTCCCAGCTCCGTTTCCGGGCTCGCGGTAATAAAATCAGTGGACATCCAGCCCCCCACTTCCTCATCGGGAAGCATTTTAAGGGCGCGAGCGGTATTTGCCATGTTGAGGATGTGGTCGAGCGCCTGCCTCATTAACAAGCCCCTAACCGCCTCGTTTTCAATAATCACTATGCTTGTTAAACTGGCATCACGTGCAAATCTACGGGCCGCCTCTGCAAGCGGTGCCTCAACGGCAAGAGTGCATCCCTTGCGCATTAGCCCAGACACCTTCACGCCGCGGCCCATGGTTAATTGGCTTCTCTGGGCGTGTCGGGCAGAAATCTCCTGGCGCAGGTCCTTCCGAACACCGCAGAACACATCCGCAGGTTTACCCAACAGGTATCCCTGCCCGTAGGTCACGTCCAGATCAATCAGGGTCGCCAGCTCGTCCCAGGTCTCGGCGCCTTCGCCAATCACTGCGGTACCAATCTGCCGCGAATAGCGCACTAATGTGGCGAGCAAACCACGCCTGGCACCGTTTACATCCAGGTGCTTAACAAGGTTACGGTCAATTTTGACAAAATCTGGTTGCAGCTCTGTGATAAGCTGCAAACTGTTGTAACCTGCGCCAACGTCGTCTACAGCCAGCTTAAAGCCCTGCTCACGAAGAGAAGTGATGGCCTCTGTCAATCGCGGGAAGTCGTCCAGCGTCTGTCTCTCAGTAATCTCGATGACGACCTGATCTGGTCGCAGCCCTGCGTCCCGCACACGGGAAGCTAGTGGGCGATCGTGCTTATTGATACTATCCAGTCCCTCTGCTTCCACATTTACAAACAGGTGGTGTTTCAGCCCAAGGTTTGCAGCCTGCTGAAAGCACTGTTCAAGGCAAGCCATATCGAACCAGGCTATCATCTGCGCCTTGGCCGCCGCATGGAAGAGTGCGCCTGGTCGTCGTAGGGGAGTATGGTGAGGACCACGTATAAGGGCCTCATACCCGTATATTTTGCCATCAGAGAGAGTAGCGATTGGCTGGAACTGCGTCGTCAGCTGATTATTGACAATAATCTCAAGGAGCGCATTCATTTCGCGAATGTTTTCCTGAACTGCTTCTGCGGTCCTCATGCCGGCCACCGGATAAACCGAAAATGACGGAGTGGATCCACCGTTGAAGTCAAACGCCAGCTCCTTGGCGAGGCGTTGTGAAACCAGGTGAACATGCATCGCATTCTCTGGTAGTTCAATGCCGCCAGATACAGTCATCGAGATGGCCCATGTGTCCTCTAGTAGAGGCCACACTTCCGTCTCACACGCATCTAGCATTACACTACGAAGATGCAATTCTATTCTGTCGCGCTTTAACCAGGCACACGCTTCCTGATTAGCTGCCTTCAGCAGGAAAGCAACGTTGCCTCCATCTAGCGCATCAATCCAACGGGTGAGCGGCACGGCGTGTGCATGCGGCACAGGTTCGTCGCCGGGATCCCAAAAGCCCGAGGGCTCTATTCTGGTTAGCATACTGCAAGGTACTCCACCGGTACAAACTTGATTTCATAGTACCAACTATTGCAAGTGTTAGTAAGTTTCTTATTCCACAATTTCGTGGATATTCTGCACGGGATGGTGTGGTACACTTCCACTAACCGGCAGTTGCGCAAAGGCGCGCACAGGCTGCAGAACATTGCAGTTCAGGCCAACGTTCAATGATGCACGTTTACAGCTGGAGAAACCAATGAAAACTGTAAATCCCTTCGTTTGCGATGACTTGTTTTGTAACCTTTCGGAAGCGCGTCTCGTAGAGCATGCCCTCGCACGAAGAGAGGGCCAACTTACAAACAGTGGCGCATTTGTAGTGCGAACCGGCGTATTCACCGGAAGATCTCCGCAGGATAAATTTATTGTTCACACCAACACCACGGATAAAGTAGTTTGGTGGGAAAAGGTAAATCAGCCTCTTTCAGAAGCACATTTTCGGTCACTTTATCAAAAAGTAGTAGACTACCTGCATTCGCGCCTTGCGTTCAGCCAGGATCTTACGGCGTGCGCAGACATACGTTTCAGCCTAAACGTGCGTGTGATAACTGAGTTTGCATGGCAGAGCCTATTTAGTCGAATACTGTTGCGTGAACCAGACACAACGACCCTCCCACCGGAACCACGCAGCAATTTGATAGACGAGCCTTTTAATGGTTTCAAAATATTATGCGCACCTGGCTGCATGGCGAACCCTCAAGATGATGGCACGCGTACGAAGACTTTTGTCGTCATCAACTTTGATGAACGTGTAGTACTGATTGGGGGCACCCAATATGCCGGAGAGATAAAGAAAAGCGTATTCACAATCCTTAATTATCTGCTGCCGCAACAGGGCGTACTACCTATGCATTGCTCAGCAAATGTTGGTTTACATCGATCAGATACAGCGCTGTTCTTTGGTTTAAGCGGCACCGGAAAAACCACACTCTCCGCAGATCCCTCGCGTGCGCTTATCGGAGACGACGAACATGGCTGGAGTGATCACGGTGTGTTCAACATAGAAGGAGGCTGCTACGCCAAGTGCATTGGATTATCTCACCAGGCAGAACCACAGATATTCAATGCGATAAGGTTCGGCTCAGTACTTGAAAACGTGCCAGTAGACCCCTCATCGGGAGAGCCTGATTACACAAGCACGGAATTCACGGAGAACACTCGAGCTGCTTATCCATTGGAATACATACCTGGAGCAGTACGATGCGCCATGGCGGGCCACCCGCAGCACATCGTCTTCCTTACTGCAGATGCATTCGGTGTACTGCCGCCAGTAAGCCGTCTAACCTACGACCAAACTATCTATCATTTCCTTAGTGGCTACACCGCGAGGGTAGCAGGGACCGAGCGTGGAATGAGTGGCGAGCCTCAGGCAACGTTTAGCGCCTGCTTTGGGCAGCCGTTCCTTCCTCTTCCACCGACGACCTACGCGGCAATGTTAGCACATCGTATAAAACAGTTCAACGTGAAGGTTTGGCTGCTAAACACAGGCTGGCAAGGCGGGCCATATGGTGTGGGAACGCGTGTACCACTGCTTTTGACGCGCAGAATGCTTGAAGCAGTGCTGACTGGAGAGCTCGATGACGTGGACCTAGTGTCGCACCCTCTATTTGGCCTACAATCGCCAGCTGGTATAGATGGAGTGCCCAACGAGATATTGAACCCGTGCCTAGCCTGGCATAAGCCCGCAGATTACCAGCGAGCCGCTGCGGCATTGGCCGCCAAGTTCCGCGAAAATTTTGCCCAATACCATGGAAAAGTATCTAGAGAGGTAGAAGACTCTGGTCCTTTAGGTTAGAACCAATACGTAATTGCTGGTCTGCGGTGTAAACTAGTGCAATAGCGAATTCACGAACAGGAAGGTTTACTCTATGACTAACGCCCTGCAACAGTTAAAGGCGCATCAAAAGAAGGTGATCCGGCTAAGCGAAATAAGCGCAATACTCGATTGGGATCAACTGACCTATATGCCGACCGGAGCTGCTGCTGACAGAGCAGACCAGCAAACCACCATTCAGATGCTCATTCACGACCTTTCGGTGAATCCGGAGGTCGGGCATCTGTTGGATGCCTGTGCCGCCGCGGTAAGCAGCCAGCAGGCCGATTCTGACGACGTTGCTCTCGTTCGCGTCTCCAAAAGGGATTACGACCTCGCTACAAAAGTGCCATCCAACCTTATTGAGGAGCTGGTCGGTCACTCCTCCATGGCTTACGAGGTATGGGTTCAGGCGCGAAAACAGAGTGACTTTTCACTCTTCTCGCCAGTCCTCCGCAAAACCGTCGAACTGAACAAAAGGCTCGCCGACTGCCTGGGCTATGTCGAGCATCCTTACGACGCGCTCGTAAACCAGCATGAGCCAGGGATGACGGCGGCGAAGCTGCGACAGCTATTTGCTGAACTACGTCCAGCGCTGGTAAGCCTGGTGGCAGATATTGGTGAAGCGCCTCAAGTGAACTCCGAATTCCTGCACGGCCACTTCCCCATTGAGCGCCAACAGGAGCTCACGATAAACGCAGTACGTACCCTAGGGTACGACACTAATCGCGGCCGACAGGACAAAACTGTTCATCCATTCTGCACGAGTTTCTCGCACAATGACGTACGCATAACGACACGCTACGATGAACAGATGATTGGCGGTGCGCTTTATGCATCTCTGCATGAAGCGGGCCACGCAATGTACGAACAGGGATTGCCAGCACACCTCAAGCTAACAGCACTCTGCCGAGCAGCCTCGTCCGGCGTACATGAAAGCCAGTCGCGACTGTGGGAAAACATGGTTGGCAGAGGCAGAGAATTCTGTAGTTACTTCTTACCCACGCTGCAACATTACTTTCCAGAGGCATTTAGCAAAGTTACGGCAGAGGAGCTCTACAGGGCAGTAAATAGAGTGGAACCATCGCTTATCCGTGTGGAAGCAGATGAGGTTACCTACAACCTGCATATCATTCTGCGTTTTGAGCTGGAGGTTGCGATGCTGGAGGGTAAGTTGGACGTGGACGACCTTCCCGATGCCTGGGACGCTGCTTTGCACGAAATGCTAGGCATCACGCCTCCCACGGATACCGAGGGCTGCCTACAAGACGTCCACTGGTCCTCGGGATTTGGCGGCTTTCCTGCCTACACCTTAGGGAACCTAATTGCAGCTCAACTTTGGCACACTATTCAAAGAGATATTCCCGACCTTAGCGCATGTATCGCAACTGGTAACTGCACCCCGCTACTGGCGTGGCTTCGCGACAAGGTTCATAGCCAAGGCGCACGGCTGGATCCCATGGACCTCGTTGAACACGCAACTGGCGAGGCACTTAACAGCACGTATCTAATTAACTACCTCAATGGCAAATACAGGGACATTTACGGTCTGTAAATGCCACATGCATAGTGAACTATCCATTTCAATTCACGTCTATACAAAACATAGAACGATACCTGAAATGGAGCATACCCATGGTTGCAGTGGGGAACACGATGCACGCTGATTTTGCGTTGGTCCAGAGGGCGAAGGCTCAGGATCGAGCAGCCTTTAACGAGATCGTGCTGCGGTACAAGAGTAAAGTCTATAACTACATCTATCGTCAGGTGGAAAGCGCGGCCGACGCTGAGGATCTCACCCAGGAGACCTTCGTTCGCGCCTACCTATCAATCAACTCGTTTCAGAGCCGTGCTAGCCTAAATACGTGGCTGTTTAGAATCGCCACGAACCTCTGCATAGATCAAGGCAGGAAAGAGAAACGGTCACGTTCCCTTCTCGCCCCTCGCTCATCCGATGAGGATAACTACGTCGAGCAGGAAGTACCGGATAGCAGCTTCGATCCTCAGGAACTTGCTCTTAACACAGAACTAGGTACAAAGCTCGATGCCGCACTCCGATCACTGCCAGAGAAGTTGCGAACAGTCATTTTACTCTACGATATCGAGGGCCTTTCGTACGAGGAGATTTCGGCTATACTAGACTGTCCTTTGGGCACCATTAAATCCCGCATCTTTAATGCCCGAAGTGCCATGCGAGATAAGTTGGCTCCCTATCTGCAGAGTATTAGTTAACTAGTTTCCGAATTGTGGACACGGTGGTTGTCGTATACGGAACAATAACATCATGAATATCTTAAACAATAATAAAATAGTGAACTGTGCAAGCGCTGAGTGCCTGCTTCCACAATTTGTGGATGGCAACCTCTCTGCTAGGGAGGCTTGGCAGCTGGAGAAGCATCTTGCTGAATGCCGCAATTGCAGCACCAAGGTTGATCAATTGAAGCAGACAATAGACTTGCTGCACACGGCAAGCAGGCTCGACACCGCAGACGATTTCATGGCGAAGCTGCACGCACGGCTGGATGTAATTGATGAGTCTGCCAATTCTGTTGGTACAGTGCCACAGCGTGCGTCATTACGTGAGCTAGCCGCTACTTACTTGCGCATGCTGCGTGTGCCCGGCGTCCCCATTGGGGTTGCCATAGGTGCGGTAGCAGTGCTCATGATCGCGCTCATACCAAATCTTAAACCTGCACCGGGCACAATCACGACGAGCAAACCGGACGCACACATTAGCACCGTAGTTGAAGCACAGCTCGCGCAAACGGCTGCCGACCCGCTTGGAGATGCAGCCGCCGATCAATTGGTAGTGCACCAAAATAACGCTATACCTGACTCGTATAACCCATAGGAGTACGGTCGTCTCGTCTCTTTCACCATGGCGCCACGACGTCTGCATAATATGAATATTAACGCTCGTACAGCAAATTTGAAAATATCTTGCGCAGTAGTGGTCTGTAGTCTCATGAGTTGCGCCCTAATGGCGCCAAGACTCGCAAGCGCTCAGTTTCACAAGGTATTACGTCGAGCCCATCGGCCGCCGTACTACGCACATGCAAATCGTGGGCACGCTGTACGGGCGTCTAAATTGAATAAAAATCGCACGGCTGCCAGTGATCCGCGAGCGATCAACCTTCTATTTCATACTTTTAACAGCCATGCGTACTACAAGGGCGTGCAGCAAACACAAGTTGGCGGTCAGATTTCGGTTCAGGATGTAATGGGAGGTCCGCAGGGCCGTTTGCGAATAGACTATGTATCGCCGCCCCAGTTTGCAGGCGACATAATGGTCACGGCGCCTTCCGTATTCCTGCACTATATTTCGAAACGACAGAGAACCTACGTCACGAGATGGCCTGCAGGTAAGCGACAGCGAATTGCGGCACGCCTAAGGGCGCTTATTCGAAACAGGAAGCTGCTGGTGACCCAAACCGGTTGGCAGGAAATCGCCGGAGTCAACTGTACGATAGTCCGGTTGGCACGAATACCGGCTTCTGTTCCCGGTGGTGTTACCCAAAGGCAGCTATGGATCGATCCAACAAGCGCAGTGATACTGCGCAACGAGCGCTGGTCGCCATCCGGCATCCAATCGGTTTCCTACTTTACTTCTATTACGATTGGGCCGAACAGTGGAGTGACCAGGCGAGACTTTACTCTAGCCTCATTACCTGCTAACCCGCACAAACAGAGGGTAATACATCAGAGTACACGCGTTATGTCGCTAAACGAGGCCGCACAGATCGCAGGAATCCATGTACTCTTACCGGCCTATATTCCCGCGGGCTACCGCGAGAACGGTATTTGGACCGTACAGCGAGGTAAATTGACTGGGGTTTTAATTCGGTACGGTGCTGGTGTTAATCACTTCACGATTTTTGAGCATCGAATTTTGCGAGCCCCTGCAATGCGCCCTCGTCCACCCGTGCGCCCACGCGCAGGAGTTCAAACATGGCGCCAGTACAGCGCAGGTGCAACTATCGCAATCACCTACATTGGTAGTCTGGCGCCATCGGAGCAACTAGCTATGGAGCGCTCATTTAGGTAGCTGCCATTCCAGTTCAAGAGCCTTCAGTAGTGCAGCGGCTAATACCATATGACCAACCTGGTTAGGATGCACACGATCTCCCGATAGTGTCGACGGTTTGGAGAATTGCAGGATCTCGTTGTAAGCCGCTTGCGTGTCCACAAAACGAGTGTTGAACTTAGCGGAAATATTCTTTACAGTTCTTCCATAGCTATCCATCATAGCCCGCATGGGGTCATTGAGGTCTGGCTCAATTAAGAACGGGGTCATTAAAACAAGTCCCTTAACCCGGGGCAGAGTATCACGTACCAACCTTTCCAAACGCTCCTCGAATTCGGCGGGCAGCACATGTATTTCGGGGCGGTCTGCTGAATCGAACTGCCGCCAGACGTCATTGGTCCCAATCATGATAGAGAGCCAGTCTGGCTTAAGATCAACGACGTCCGTTTGCCATCGATTTTCCAGGTCGCGCACGGTATTGCCGCTGATCCCCGTATTAAGCACACGTATATTTCTGTCCGGGTGCACCACACTGAGTACAGAGTTGACGTAGGCTGCATAGCCACCACCCAACCCGCCATCCGGCCCGGCCCCAACGGGCCTGGCACGACCTGCATCAGTAATGGAGTCTCCAATAAGCAGAAGTGTCTGATTGGTTTCAATCAACATGCGGTAGGTCCCTTTTACCCAATAACAATGTTCACAAGCTTGCCAGGAACCGTTACAATACGCTTAACCGTACTGTTGACAAGTTCTGGCGCGATCTTTTCACACTGCACAGCAAGTCGTTCCATCTCTTTTGAATCGATACCTACAGGTATAGTCAATCTGTCCTTCACTTTTCCGTTAATCTGTACCACAATGGTTACTTCCTCTTCCGCTGCGATAGCAGCATCGTGGCTTGGCCATGCGGCTCGGTACGTGAATCCATCGTTCCCTAGCCTCGTCCACCACTCATCTGCAAAGTGTGGCACAAATGGACTGAGCAGAAGGCACATGTTCTCCACGGCCTCAGACAGAACTAATCTCTCATCGTGGGTGGGCGGCCGGGTACCCAAATGATTTCTAAAGGCAGAAAGCTCGTTGGTAAACGACATTAGCTGAGCAACCGCTGTGTTGAACCTGAAATTCTCAATATCTTCACTTATCTTGTTTATTGTTTGATGTAGCCGTCGGCGCAAGATCTTAAGCTCTTCGGTAACGTCGCCCAGCTTATCCAAACGCCAAGACCGACTATAGTGCGGTTCCAGGTCACAGAGTAATCGCCACAGTCTGTTGAGGTACCTGTTTGCAGCCTCAATCCCCCCATCCGACCATTGCACATTCTCTTCATAGGGCGCCACAAACAACAGGAAAACGCGAAGGCTATCGGCACCGTATTTTTCAGCCATCTCATCGGGTGTCACGACGTTACCTTTGCTCTTGCTCATTCTCACCCAGCGCCAGACCCATTCCTCCTGCGGTATTGTGTCTCGTTCCTCCGGCTTAATCACTTTCCAATCGAGCACCGTGCCTTCGTCGTCGGCTGCACCCTCGCCATCCGCCTCCTCAGGCTGCACCCGGCGGCCAGCTGTGTAGGCGAGTACACTGCCCTGATTTCGGTACAGCTTGAAAGGTTCCTTCACTGTAACAAACCCGCAGTCGTTCAGTGCACGGGTCCAGAAGCGGCTGTACAGTAAGTGCCCAACCGCGTGCTCCGCCCCACCGCAGTAGAGATCCACAGGCATCCAGTAATCGGCTGCGGCGGAAGCAAAAGCGGCTGCGTCATTGTGCGGATCAGCAAAGCGCAAAAAGTACCAACTCGAGCAAGCAGAACCGCCCATGGTGTCTGTCTCTCGCCTTGCAGGTATGCCGCATTGGGGGCATGTTGTATTGACGAAATCCGCGATGGCGGCTAGCGGTGACTCACCGGTACCTGTGGGTTCGTAGCTCTTAACGGGCGGGAGAAGCACCGGCAAATCCCTTTCAGGAACCGGAACCTGCCCGCACGTGGGACAATGGATTATGGGTATGGGCGCACCCCAATAGCGCTGACGAGAGATAAGCCAGTCTCGCAGTCGGTAATTGATTACGCCGCGACCATAGCCTTGCTCTTCTAGCCATTTTACAACCAGCGTAACGGTAGACTTGTTGTTTAACGCGCCATCGAACGGGGAGCCGACCTGCATTGTACCCCCGCTCGGCATTGCCTCGACCATCTGTGATTCGTGATGGACCTCATTAGTTTTATAAACCAGAACGACAGGCACATCAAACTTACGAGCAAATTCAAAATCCCGCTGATCATGTGCTGGAACTGCCATAATGGCGCCGGTGCCATATCCCATTAGCACGTAATCCGCAATGAACACAGGCAGACGAGCGCCGTTCACCGGATTAATGGCATATGCACCAGTAGCAACCCCGGTTTTTACGCGTTCCGCGTTCTGCCTATCGATTTCATTCATGCGGGAAGCACGATCGCGGTAGGCGGTTACCTCGGCAAGTTGCTCCGGAGCGGTGATCACTTCTACGAGGGGATGTTCTGGAGCTAGCACCATAAACGTGGCTCCCCACAGAGTGTCTGGCCTGGTAGTAAAAACCGTTATTGACTCATTGGGAAACCCATCTAATTTAAAGTCAACTTCCGCGCCTTCGCTTCGGCCTATCCAATTGGCCTGCAGCTGCTTCACACCTTCCGGCCATTGCACATCAGCCAGACCTTCAAGAAGCTGCTCAGCATAGGCCGTTATTTTGAAGAACCACTGCGGAATGGTGCGCTTTTCAACTGGAGTATCACATCGCCAGCACCTGCCGTTGACCACCTCTTCGTTTGCGAGCACAGTCTTGTCGGCGGGGCACCAGTTAACAGGTGCATGAGACCTGTAGGCCAAATCCCGCTTGTATAGCTGCAGAAATATCCATTGGGTCCATCGATAGTATTCGGGAGCGCTCGAATTAATTTCGCGCGACCAGTCATATGCAATGCCCGTTAGGTTAAGTTGCCGCCTGTAGTTGGCTGCGTACTCCGGAACCATGTCGGCAGGGTTTCGGCCGCGCTTTATCGCCTCGTTTTCAGCGGGTTGGCCAAATGCGTCCCAGCCCATCGGCTGTAGGACATTAAAGCCCTGCATTGCGCGCTTGCGACACATAACGTCTAGCGGTATGTAGTTTCGACAGTGCCCCACGCTCAAGCCGGCACCGGATGGATACGGAAACATGACGAGACCGTAGAACTTCGGTTTGTCCGGCGAGTGTTCCGCCTTAAATAAACTAGCGTCCCGCCAGCGTTGCTGTTGGTTTCGTTCGATTGTCTGGAAGTCGTAGCGTTCGATGTTTGATCTATCGTCACTCATGAAGGGCGCGTCTCACTTAAGCTTGTTTGCAATTTGACCTCTCCGGCTAAACGCAATCTATCAAACTGTTCCGGATAAGAAGGCAAAAACTATAATACCTTGAATTCACAACACACATGGAAATACGCACTCCATTTGCACGCTCACAGCGTACGATATGGCCACAAACGGAATGTAGACTACGGACTTAAACCACCTTGTACCGCTCTTCGGTCTCTGCGCCGAAACCTTCTCTGTCTGGTCTACGTTAATGTGTTATACTGAAAATACTATTGTATTTTTAGAGGTACCCCATAAGGAGAGCAGATAGGTAATGGGCTTGATCAACGTCATCCACACACTTAAATCTGCTCACTTGTGGGCGGGTGTACTCGATGTATTAGTGGTGGCGTACCTCTTTTACAGACTATTACTGCTTGCGCGCGGTACCCGTGCACTTCAAATTCTAGGCGGTTTGGGAACACTGCTTGTCGCGCTGTACGTAAGCTCCGTGCTGCATCTAGATACGCTCAATTGGTTAATAGAGCAGATAGTACCGCTTGGCCCCGTGGCAATCGTGATTTTACTCTACCCTGAACTTCGCCATGCACTTGAGGAGTTTGGCCCGCGGTTCTGGAGCCGTGGCTTCAACCTTCTGCGTTCTGAGGAGGTACACGACATGATAGATGCCGTGGCTACCACCGCAGCGCTCCTTTCAAGTCAGCGCACCGGCGCACTGATCGTTTTTGAGCGGCAAACAGGCTTGGATGAGGTGATTTCTACCGGCACTCCACTTGATGCAAAGGTTTCGGTTGAGTTGTTAGAAACCATCTTCTATAAATCAACCCCGTTGCATGACGGTGCGGTGGTAATCCGTCAGACGCGTGCAGCTGCTGCCGGCTGCCTTCTACCCCTTACTGACAGGCCGCGAATTGACGCTGCAGTCCACACCCGACATAAAGCGGCGCTCGGAATGTCGGAAAACGGAGACGCACTAGTAGTCGTTGTCTCTGAGGAGACCGGCACTATCTCTATCGCGATCGGTGGCAAATTCATTCGTGGACTTACGCGCGAAACCCTTCGTGAGCGCTTAACCTCTCACTTACAGCCTGCAGAAAATCCACTTAGGCTGGCACGTCGAACCGTCACGGCGCGGGGAGAAAGCAACCAGTGATCTTTAGAGCAGTACGTCAAAATTTCTTGCTAAAGCTCATTTCGTTAGCAGCGGCCATCGTCCTATATTTTTACGTTCAGACACAACGCAATCCACAGGTTAGTACCATTCTGCAGGCAAAGCTCATACTCCGCCCCGAACTGGCTAACATTGATGCAATACCGGCGAGTTCAAGCATAAAAGTACAAGTGACTGGACCGCACCTGCTGGTTGACAATTTGAAAGACGGTGACGTTGTTGCAATTGCCGCCGTCAACGGTGCATTGCCTAACAACGGCGACTCACGCAACGTACGATTACGTTACGACGTCCCGTCGTTGCGTGCCGACGCCTTGAGCCAGGTGCGTATCGATGGCCCAACAACAGAGAGAGTCACGTTCTTTAGTCTAGCGCACAGGCTGCTTCCCGTACAGCTACCGCACTTCAATGCGCAGGCATCGATTGTGTACCGTGATCCTGCAATCGACCCCGCGCAGGTCACCGTCTCTGGTCACTCTGAACTCGTCCACCGCGTAGCCCATGTTGTAGTCACAGGTCTACCCACGCAAACAGGCGAAATAAACACCACCTGCGGCATTATCGCTATGGATGATGATGGCGATATCGTTGACGGTATTACATTGGTACCACCGCAGGTCCACATTAATACGCTTGCACTTCCCGTATCGCCGGTGCACATCGCTACTGTGTCTGCAGATATTATCAACCTGCCAGTACCCCCTTTCAGGCTTACATCGATCACGGTTAGCCCTCTTCAGGTAAAGGTATCTGTAAAGCCAGGCGTCACCTTAGCCAGCGATGTTATTTCTACCACCCCCATCGCACTGCAAGGTGTAACGAGCAGCTATACCTCCACAGTTTCTTTGGAGATACCGAAAGGCGTAACGGTAACTGATCTACACGGGCAGCGAATTAATTCAGTCCACGTTCATGTAGACATCGTACAATCCTCAATCCCTGCCGCTACCGGCTCCCATACACCCGTAAAAACGAAGCCCAGTAGCTCCAGCACATCGCCTGAGGGCTCAGCAAAACCACAACCGTCGTTACCAGGAAATGTATCCAATCATGACGCGTCGCCAGTGCCCTGAACAAACCACCACTGCACCCGACGTTGTTCTGACACCTCGATCGGTGACGGAGCTTTTCGACGCAGCACTAGCCCACTACAAAAGTAACTTTGCAGTCTACCTCTACACAATGGTGGTAGCGGTATTTCCTGCGGCGCTGGTTCAAAAGTTTGCATATGAAATCTGGTTCAAACCCATGCTTATCGACCAGGTTTCGAATCTCACGGTCTCCAAAGGCGCACAGTTCAATAACTACGTCTCGAACTTTGCCTTTGTGATGCTGGGATCTAACAACCCCGTGTGGCCGGGCATTTTGGGACTGTTTCTCATGTTTTGTGGCACCGCTGCATGCGTACTCCTAACCTCCGGTGAGTTTGCCCTGAAGCCCGTGACTCCCAAGGAAGCACTCATCCAAACCGCCAGGTCCTCCGGCTGGCTGCTGGCCTGTGCTACGATCCTGATTATTGCCGCCTGTGGCAGCCTCATCGTTGGGTACGTGGTGGCCATGATTATTGGCGGCATTATTGCGCTCATTCCGTTTCCTGCATCAAACGCGGTGGGTTCAATTAGTGCCTTGGTTTTAGGCTACATCTTTGCCTGTGTCCCACTTGCCCAGCACTGCTACTTCGCGATCCAAATCGTTCTAATTGAGGGCAAAACACCATGGCAGGTATGGGATCGTAATTGCATCCTGGTTCGACAGCGCCAGCTAAGAAGCGCAGTACTATCATTCGCCAGCCTACCTCTCATTGTACTGCTGACAACGGTGGTGGTTCTAGGTTCAGCAAGTGACCTAATTGAACAACTGGTCATTCACCCACTTGCAGTCCATTTTTCTGCTGCTGCAGGCAATGCGCTCGCCAATATTGTCGTTAACCTTATGGTGATCATTCTCTTACCATACGTTGCAATCGTCACCACCTTCATATATTACGACTATAGGATGCGCCGTGAAGCTCTAGACATTCGAGTGTTCGCGGAACGCACCGAAGTATCGGAAGGCGCCGCACAATGAGGATGCGGATACTCATCTGCCTACTTATAATCTCCAGCGGCAGTGTGGCACTCGCGGCGGCGCCGCCCGCCTCGACGCCTACCCCTGCGCAGATCCATGAGGCCATCAATAGAGTGGTTTCAGAACCTGCATTTAACCACTCCAACAAGAGTGCCGTTCTCGGCGCGAACGCTGTTGCCGAAGCAAGCCGTGTGGCCTCGAATGCACTGACCGCCACGTGGAAATACATACAACGAGTCTACAGATTTCTAAAGAACCTGTTTCGACAAGCTGTTCACCCAACAATGAAGGCTGGCCTCACGAGCAATATTTTAGTGGCGCTTATGATTTCCGCACTCGTCCTTCTTGGCGGGTATTTTGTTTACTCTTTAGTTAGGATGTGGTTAACATCAAGGCAGGCAAAAATCGCGAGCCCGCTGGACTTGATTTTTGAGGATGCCAACGAACCGCTGGTGATCGAACCAGATAAATGGTTTGATGAGGCAGGTCGGTATGCTTCGAACGGCCAGTTTAGGGAGGCGAACAGGGCGTTGTACGTTGCACTCCTTATGAAGCTGCATATCGCTAACATCCTTGTGCTGCAGCGCTACAAAACCAACGGTGAGTATGTGCAAGAAGTGCGCGACCGCCTGAGTGATACAAACGTAAACCTGTTCGTCGCGATTACTCGAGATTTTGAGGCTGCTTGGTATGGCGACGAGCCCGTTACTGCCCATAAATACCAGACGCAGTTTGACGATGCGACCCGGCTAATCACGCAGTGCTGCACCGAGGAGACCGTTCAATAATGCAAAATCAACGGTACATCAGGCAGTTACTTATACTTATCGCACTGTATTCTGTTGGTGCATATTCTCTCGCGTTGTATAGTGCAAAAACGGTGACCGCCGATAATCCAAGTTCTCTGAACTCACACTCCTTTGGAACACGTGCACTGTATCAATTTTACGGTCTGTACTTCCATGTACAGCGATTAGAGACACCGTGGACAGCAGTTAACAACCAAACTAAGGTGCTCGTTGTTACCGCGCCATATACCCGCCGACCTAGATCCAAGGAGGCTCGGCATCTACAGTCTTGGCTGCAGCATGGCGGCGTCATGATCTACTGCCCCAGCCCATATTCGGACGATGATGCGAAGCTGCCACAGCCTGCCGATGACATAACCACCAAAATCTCAGAACCTGGTGGTGTTATTGCAATCACAAGTCATTCAACGCCCTTGCTCACGAATGTTAATAAATTGATTTGGCATTCAAACAACCGTTTGGTGTTACATTCACATACATTTGTGCCAATTGTAAACGATGTCCATGGCTGCCTGGCGGCTGTTGCCAAAGTCGGTAATGGAGAAATCATTGCGCTGGCAGACTCCCAGTTTGTTTCCAACAAGAATATTGCGCAAGGAGACAACGCAATCTTCGCCTACAACCTGGTCGCGCATACGCTCACTCAGCGCGATGGTTTGGTAACTTTCGACGAATATCACCATGGGGTTGGCTTCGCAGAACAAGAGAGTACCCATAGGAAGTCATTCCTAGCATTCCTTTGGCGAACGGCACCAAGTAATCTGCACGTAGCATTTGGTATAGCGATAGTAATACTCGTGTTGATGGCGCTTAATGGTAATCGAGTGTTAGGACCAAAGTACGAACTTCAACCGCCTATCGACGATAATTCAAGAAACATAGTGCGCGGTGTTGCTACGTTGATGCGGCGTGCAGGAGCGGACAGTATCGCGTTAGAAGTACTAACCGCCGACCTAAAGGACGCCGTGATCGACAGGTTCGATCTAGATGCAGGTTTAGATTTGTTAGATATTGTGGCTGTGTTGCGGCGACAACACAGTCCGCTAGCCGAAGAATTAGGTACACTCTTTGTTCAATTATCAGCGGCGGCAGCATCTCCCCCACGAGATATTAATAACCTGCTTATGCAACTAGAACGCATGCGAAGGATGGTTACTGTTGACTGAATTAGACAATATCGACACAACACCCGAGACTCAAACCGTATCTGCTGGGTCATTGTCAGAAGGCCGCCATGATGCGCCGGTCGACGAGAGCCCCGGGCAGCATGAGCCGATTTGTACCACTTTGTATCAACAAATATCTCGAGAGCTCGGAAAAGTGGTTGTGGGCCAGGAGCAGATGGTAAGACTGCTTACGGCGGCCCTGCTTTCAGGCGGGCACGTACTGTTGGAAGGTGTTCCCGGTACGGCAAAGACCCTGACAATTCGCGCCCTATCACGTATCTTTAACAGTAGCTTTTCTCGCATACAATTCACACCAGACCTTATGCCATCCGACATCCTGGGTGTTAACGTATTTGATCCTTCAACGGGCCAGTTCAATATCAAATATGGCCCCATATTTGCTGGTTTGGTACTGGCCGATGAAATAAACCGCACACCTCCAAAAACTCAGTCCGCACTTTTAGAAGCCATGGAAGAACGTGCAATCACCATAGACGGGTTACGCCATCCTCTGCCGGAACCCTTTATGGTTTGCGCAACCCAAAACCCTGTGGAATATGAGGGAACCTACCCGTTACCAGAAGCGCAACTCGATCGCTTCATGATGCGTATTGCTATTACCTATCCCACTGCAGAGCAGGAGGTCAGAATTCTTGACCGGGTTCAAGGCGGGTTTCGTTCGCAAAACCTCAGTACTGCCGACCTTCAGGAGGTTGCAGACGTTACTGAACTCAAGCGATACAGGGAAGAAACGGATAACGTCACCGTATCTGAAGGTGTTCGTAAGTATATAGTTGACCTCTGCAGGGCCACACGTGATAACAGGCACGTTGCGTTGGGCGCCAGTCCCCGTGCAGCCATCACAATGTTGAACGCGTCACGATCTCTTGCTGCCATGAACGGCCGAATGTTTGTTACACCGGATGATATCGTTGAGTTACTTATCCCTGTGATTAAGCACCGGCTCATACTTAAGGCAGAGTCTGAACTTGATGGGCATTCAGGTGATAGTGTGCTACAGTCGGTGATCCAATCTACCGAGGTGCCGCGATAACTGGAATGTTCCAGATATGAAAGTGGCACTAGTCACGCGGCCAATGGCCGGTGGAATGCGCAATCATGTAATCCAGTTAGCGGGCAGTCTTCAAGCAAACGGGGTTCAATTTACGCTTTTTGGTGATAACCGTACCTGGCACGATTACGTACCGTCAGGCGTGGAATTCCAGGAACTGCAAACGTCACGTGCTGGTGGAGCGCTGTCACTTATCCAGAACATTTTGCGCATCAGGCGATATCTTGTACACAATCCTATGTTGGTTCACAGTCACGGGGTGAGCGCAGCAGTTGCGGGCAACGTCGCGGCACGGTGGGCACGATGTCCGGCGTTATTTACGGCGCACAACATTGTGAATTCATCCAAATTTCAACAGCGAGTGGTTGTCCCCTTTATAGGAAAATCCTCTAACGCCATTGCCGTCACATCGGCAGTTAAGCAGTCACTCGTAGGCGTTGGGTTTCACGCGAGTAACATCCAAGTCATCCCAAACGGCATTGAAAACATGTCGTCTCACGATGAGCCTTGCGCTGATATCCTACAGAGTCATGGACTGCCAGTCGACCGCCCTGTCATACTCGCCGTAGGGCGCCTGTCAAAGGAAAAGGGCTTCGACCTATTGATTCGATGTGCGGCTGCTGTTGTTCAGCGGATCCCGGAGGTTGTATTTGCGATAGCAGGCGACGGTCCAGAGCGCGATAACCTTGTTAATCTGCGCGACAAATTGGGATTGCGGCGATTCATTGTGTTGTTAGGCCACGTAAAGGAACCGCGCCGACTGATGAGTTGTGCCGAGATCCTGGTTATACCCTCGCGTAGTGAGGGACAGTCATTGGTAGCGTTGGAGGCCATGGATGCGAAGTGCCCGGTGATCGCATTCAACACTGGTGGCGTTTCTGAAACATTGGCGGGCGGTACTGCTGGGTGTTTGGTCGAAAAAGAGAGCGTGAAATCACTCGCGGAAGCGATCGTTCGTTTGCATTTCGACGCAGATGCACGATCACTGTATGTACAGGTAGGGAGGGAACACGTTCTTCGTACGGGCACCGCAGCTGGTATGTGCCAAAGCATCCTGAATGTGTATGAGCAACTATATGCAGACATGAGGAACGACCAACATGCCACTGCACGCTGAACTTCACAGACATTTGGGGGGAGCCGTTGCTCCTCGTATCTTTTGGCGATTTCTCCACCGCCAGAATCATCCCCTAGCAACACAGTTTCCCGTGTACGAAGAATTTGAGGCATTTCTTACGCAACCTCGCGCGTCGCTCGTAGAGTTTTTAGAACTGCACACAATGGTTGAGCAAGTACAAACCCTTGATAACTTGCAGTATTTTATATCTAAGCTCGTTCGCGGCGCTTATGTGTTCGAGGGGATTCTCTACCTCGAGCTGCGGTACACACCGTATTACCGTACAGATACGGCAGAAACGCAATCAAGGCGTATTGAGCAAATGGCGCAAATCATCACAACCATTGCATCCGCAGCAAGTATGCCTGACTACCCCGTGGTTCTTAAGCAGATCCTCTGCATGCACAGTTGTCTACCACTAGAGGTTAACAAGGCGATTGTAGAGCTTGCAACCATGCAACGTGAACACGTCTGCGGGGTGGATCTAGCGGGCCCAGATTTCCTATATAGAAATCGATTATCCGAACTTGTGGGATTGTTCGAAGTTGCGCGAGAAAACGGACTTAAAACGACTTGCCATCTGTTTGAAACTTCAAATGGCTTCTACCCAGAGTTCCTTCCGTATTTGAACCGAATAGGCCACGGTATCCAGGTCGCATTGGAGCGTCCAGACCTTCTGGTTGAGATCGCCAAGCGTCAGCAGTGCCTTGAAGTCTGTCCCACGTCCTACTTGAAAACCGGTACACTGCCCGACCTGACCTCGCTACGACAAGTGTTTCATAACTGTGAACGAGCCGGTGTGGACATTGCAATTTGTACCGACAATCCGGGATTACACAATGTTAGGCTTCCATTTGAATTTGAAAACCTGCTTTCGCTCGATATTATAGACTTCGAGCAACTCAAGAGATGTCAGGTCGCGGCATATCGCCACGCTTTTGCTTGGCCGCATAATGAGCCCCCGGATTCAATCGTTAGGGATATAATTAATAAGCAGGCAGGTACAATGACCGGGCCTGACGAAAAACCAAAAAGCAGTTGCCATTTGCAGTAGTCTCTCAACCAAGCAGATCGATCAAAGGAATATTTTTCATGACAGCCACTCGAGGTACGCAACTCCGTCTTATTTTAGTTTCGGCATGCATCGCGGCGGTCGCGGGGTGTGGACGCAGTAATGCGCCCAGCGTAGCTGCATCTGGAGCACCGGGCCAGAAAGCAACCGGTAAGCCCTATAAAATCGCTCTGATACTTAGCGGATCGGCAACCGACCATGGCTGGAACCAGGATGCAGTTGAAGCAATCCACGATGTACAAACCGCATTGAACCTACCGGCCTCCAGCATTTCTATCAAGGAGGAGGCTACATCACCAAGTCAGCAGCAGGATAACCTGAGGGCTTATGCCAGTCAAGGCTACAACCTCATCTTCGGTCATGGCGAGGAATACCAGGCACCAGCGCTGCACATGGCATCGCAGTTTCCCAACACACTGTTTGTCATCTCATCGGGAGACAAGCTCGCTACCAACGTCACTCCTATCGTCTTTAAGCTTGAAGACGGCTCTTACCTTTTGGGTATGTTGGCCGCAGGCATGAGCCGCACGGGTAAAATTGCCGAGGTAGGTGCACAAGAGATAGCACCTGTGCGCAGCGTATTTACCGCCTTTGCGCTTGGCGCAAAAGCCGTAAATCCCAATATCACCATCCTTCATCCGGTTTACACGAATGATTGGGAAGACATAGGAAAAGCAGCCCAAGCCACCCAGCCACTTATACAACAGGGTGCCGACGTGATTATACAGGACCTGGACAGTGCATCTCAGGGAGTCTTCAATGCAGTTCAGCAAAGCAGCACACCGTCACATCCGGTGTATGCACTGGGCACCAACAACAATCAGAATTCTTCAGCACCCGGTGTCGTGTTGGCCAGTGCCCCTATCAACTGCTCACCCGTATTTGTAAGCATCGCAAAGCAGGCCGAGGCTGGTACCTTTAAACCATCGGACACCCCATACGGGTTACCACAGGGAGTGATTGGCTTCGTGGAGAATCCATCGTTGGCCTCCAGGATCCCTGCTACGCTCCAGGCCAAAATCACCGCAGCAGAGAAGGACATTCAGTCTGGGAAGCTCGTCGTGCCCATGAAGACTCAATGACCACTACGGCCAAATCGGCAGTGGCGCCTTCGAAAACAGCTATTGAAACGCATGACATCACGCGGCTTTTCGGAGCCACGATCGCCCTTGATCGCGTCAATGTTCGTGTAGAACCAGGAGTTGTGCACGCCATATTGGGCGAAAACGGTGCCGGTAAATCTACCCTCATGAATATACTTGCGGGTATGCTTCGACCCACCAGCGGGTACCTTGAGGTGTTTGGTAAGAGGCACGAATTCAAGCGACCAATGGATGCGCGCTCCTGTTCTATTGCAATGGTCCACCAACACTTTACGTTAGTGCCAGCGTTCACCGTGGCGGAGAATCTTGCGCTGGATGCAGTCACTTCCAGACGGCTAAGCCCCTACAATGCAAAAAACTCCAGTGCCACCGCCCTACAAATGGCTGAACAATTGGGGTGGTCCGTCGATCCGGACAGCATAACCGGACAGCTACCAGTGGGTATACAACAACGAATAGAGATCGTCAAGGCACTTGCCACGGGAGCGCGCATCGTCATCTTTGACGAACCTACAGCAGTGTTGAGCAGCCGCGAAATAGAGGACTTATTCAGGGTATTCAAGCTGCTGACACAGAGCGGTTCAACGCTGATTTTAATCGCCCATAAGCTAGCTGAGATTCTGGCTGTAGCGGATGATATTACAGTTTTACGGCGGGGAAAAGTAGTGGCAACATGCAAAGCTGCCGATACCGACGAAAAACAGCTCGCCTCGTGGATGGTGGGAGATTCACTACCGTCTACTGGTCACTTACTGACCCCTGGTGCAGGGAGCGAGGAAGAGCAGCAAGCGCAACCAGGAATTGGTT
>DAIDKH010000059.1 GCA_027450145.1 Chthonomonadaceae bacterium
GCACCATCGTCTTCTTCTCCATGAACCGGTGCCTTTTCAGCATCACAAAGCGCTTGCCAAAAAGCCAGGTATTCCTCCTTATCAAACGGGCAATTTAGATAGTCCGCATTTGCGGTTGGCCCTGTGACACATCCTTGCGGTTCGTCCTCTGGCTCCGTTGGCTGTAAGGCATTACCTCTACCGCGGCGCGATGCCCGAAATATCCGTGACATATCAAGGCTGTCTGCCGTCACCGTTGGCGCAACTGCGTCGAAAAAGGAAAGCGACTCCGCACCGGTAATCTGCATAATATCATCTGCAAGCGCTCGGCTGGTTAGGGGGCCGGTTGCAATAATAAGCGGTCGTTCAGCTGGCAACCTGGTGACTTCGCGTCTTTCAATGGTGATTCGGCCGCATGCTTCGATCGCGGCGGTCACCTCACGGGCAAACGGTTCACGATCAACGGCAAGGGCTTCTCCCGCTGGTACACTGTGTTTGGCTGCTATGGGTAGAATGAGCGAACCTAGCAGCCTCATCTCTTCCTTTAGAACGCCGCTTGCATTGGTGAGCAGATTAGACTTGAACGAGTTGGAACAGACAAGTTCCGCTAGATCTCCTGTTTTGTGAACAGCAGTGGTCGTACGGGGACGCATCTCAATCAACTTTACAGTTGCGCCTCGTTGTGCAGCCGCCCATGCTGCTTCTACACCTGCAAATCCACCGCCAACCACTGTAATCTCGCCCAAAGAAGAACTCCCGACCTCTAGATTTCTTTATAGGATACCATGCCGCTAATCCACCCAAGCAGGCAAGCCAATCCTTGTACAGGTGCCAAGCTTGGAACGTGCAGCCACGTTGCTCGCCTGCGCCGATTGTGCCAAATGAAAAACAAGTTGACAAAATAGAAATAATTGGCTAAGATAGAAGTAGCAATTGCAATCGTACTGCAAACTGCATCTTTACTTTCTGCAACCCAGCCACGATACTGGCTCTATAGGAGAACTGAATTTTGTACGAAAGACAATGCAGGGATTCGTCCCCCCCCTCCCGCGAATTTCGGCAAAATTTGCGGAACTAACTCTTCGCTGTGGTAGGCTTCGCTCCAAACGACGAGCGCTGTTTACCGCAATGACCTTTCTTGCAACCGCACTTGCCAACGTACATGCGCAATGCGCAAAGGCTCAAACGTACTCTAGCCCAGTTTACAGCAGTACAGGAGGCGCAACCTGGGCTGGTAAAAGCTTCCCGTATTCGTTAAATGTCTATCCGTTTGGTGCGAATGACATGGGCGGCGGTGGCCCAGACGGCTGCGTTTGCGCCGGCGCTATCAACGCGGTGTTCCAATGGAACCAAGGAACTCAGAAAGCAACCGCACCGGCTAATGTTATCATAGAGGAACAGGCCTATGCATCCTGGACGAGCCAACTAAGCGGAAGGTGTGACGACGGTCTTAAGGACGGAGAGCGCAACACCTCCAGCTTGGGACCGCCGTTCCCGCTTAATCAAGGAGTGAGCTCCGGTACCCATTACGTTTCGGTTCAACCCGGTGCAGGCGGCAACATCACGGTGTCATGTACACCTACAGCAAGTGCGGATAACGTTGGCCCCTCGCAAGCGGAGGTAGCATTCTCAGCAAGCATTGTCCCTGTCACGATTTCGCTGTCGGGGGTTACAAACGTTCAAGGAGCTCCTGAGATCCTTCCTGGTCAGATGTGCTCCGCCACGTTGAACGTACCTTCGGGCTTCACCTGCACAAGCTGTAAATGGACCATTGGAGGCACATATTATTCCAGTTGGACACCCGGTCAACCGCCAACACCTGTCAATAGTAGTCTCCTGACGTGGCCGAATGCAACCTACCCGGCGACGGGCGCACCGGTGACGCCCGAGTGGTACTGGGAAGATACCACTGCTAGTAAAACTGAGCATGTTTCCTGTATCGCGACGTTCACCGCGCCCGATGGGGCTACCGTGACAGCGTCTGCGATAACAAAGGTCACCGAGGAAGTACCTGGTTGGACGGGAACATCCCATGCGTCTAACATGAACATTATTGACCCAGGAACGCCCGGCTTGTGGGCTAACCCATTACCTGTAGGACCGTCATACAAGGGCGGCTTCGAGCTAGATTACAGTGTCAACCTTCCACAAGGATTTGCCTTTGGGGGCTTCTGTCAATATGCACAACTGGTTTCCGTAAACCTTACTAAAACGCCGGGCGGGGCATTTTCAGCGGCAGGGCTAGACTTGGCGTTTCCGTACCCCTACCTTGGCGCTGGCATACCCGATAATAACTTGGTCCTTGTGGACTTTCCTGGCACGAGCGTTAGTGGGTTTACTGCGGTAAGCTGCACTATGAAAATGCAAGATTATTGTATGTTTCTGCCGGGGGGCATAAACTCGCAATGGGTACCACTTCATATCACAAACTGGGGTTGGTCATGTAATGCCAACGAGCCACCCGGCGGCTGGAAGGCGGGGATCGCGGGGGTTACTGGCTCCGTAACCGTTGGCACGGATGCACCAACGGCCACATATCCACAATGGGTATCCACCATCCAGTCGCAAGAACACTAAAAAATTAAGGATCGGTCTAAGCAATGAAATCAATAACTAATCGTGCATCAAAATCTGGTGTTCGTGAAGGACTCTTCTTAGTCCTAGCCGTAGGCATGGCACTCTACTCGTTAGGCCCGGTAATGGCCCAAGCGAAGAATAAACCAAAAAGCACCGCGACACAACACACCATTTACATCCCCTGTGGATCGGGGATAAAGCACTATCCGCCTGCACAGGAGAAAATAATTGACGAGCGGGCTGAGGCGTGGTTTCGTGAGCAAAATCGTCTCAAGCAAAGAGCGGATGATGACCTTCAAATGCACGACTACCCTGCGGCAGTGATTAATTACCGTCGCATACTGAAACTGGATCCTATGGATTCCTATGCGAGTTACGGTCTTGCGTACGCGCTCCTCGGTTTACATAGGAACGCGGAAGCTCTTGCAGTCTTGCACGCGGAGTTCTATCGCAAAGGGAGCACACTCTACACCAGCGGCTTTATGATGAAGCCGTATATCACCTATGCGCTACTTGAGGACGAGGCGGGAAACTGGAGAGAGGCTGCACTCGCCTACGACCTGGCGGGCGGGAAGATTGCAAAGACTCAGAATTGTGATATGCCCAATATCGTATGCTCCTTTAATGCCAACAACCCACAACCATTGTTCCTTAAAGCAGCTGCGAATGCCGTGCTCGGCATCTGCTCCTTTAATACCCACTATAACGACACAGGCAACGCTGCTTTTAGCGATGCGCTTGCCTATTTCCATACTGCAACAAGGCTAGAGCCGCACTGGCCCGTTGCATGGTACTACCTCAGCTTGGTATTGGCAAGGGCAGGGCATCAACACCAGGGGGACAGGGCATATAACCGCGCGCTATCAGCGGCAGGTGGTATGAAACAACTCTACGCGACACAGGCACATTGAGCTACAACCTTCCGCCACGGCGGTTAAGCAATCACTAAACTACACCTGCACACCTCCGCGCGTGAAGCATCCGCGGAGGAGTGCAGCGCCTGGTGGGATATTCTCGGTGTTTGAATTGTGGTAGCCAATGCCAGGTTTTTTGAAGAGGTATTTCATCTACTTACGTAACGCGATAATGTATACGATAAAGGTAGGAGCAATGCAGAACAGACTAAATATACTAACAACGGTAATCTTAAGTCTCATGCCTGTCTTCGCGCTGGCTCAAGCGAAAAACGTCGCACCACCAGTTCTAGCGCAAACCAACAGCCAGATTAAACCATTGACGATATCGTTACACCAAGCGCCTACCTATATCACGGCGTCTGGAAAGGTGATAGACGGAAGAGTGGCGGAGGCAGCTGAAGATGCTCAGATGGACAAGGAGTGGGCCCACTTCAGGCGCGGTCGGGCCGACCTTTTAATTGACGATTACAGCAACGCTATTGTTGAATTTCGAAAAGCTCTTGAATACGCTCCGAACGATGAAATTTACATGCAACATCTCGCATACGCGATGCTCGGTGACGGTGACAAGGCAGACGCGTTAAGGCTTCTTCATGACAGCTTGTACTACGCGGGTCGTAATCTTTACACCAGCGGCTTTATGATGAAGCCGTATACCACCTATGCGCTTCTTGAGGACGAGGCGGGAAACTGGAAAGAGGCTGCACTCGCCTACGACCTGGCGGGCGGCGGCCCAAAGGGCAAGTACTTCAACGGCATATGGCCGAACGTTGAGATGAATTTCACGGCCAACCATCCCGAGCCCATGCTCCTTGCGGCTGCCGCGAACGTGATGCTGGGCAAGTGTTCGTGGGACGCCCATGATGGAGAAACAGGCAACGCCGCATTTAGCGATGCACTGAAGTACATGCGTACCGCAACCAGGCTTGAGCCGCGCTGGCCTGTTGGGTGGTACTACCTCAGCCTGGTGTTGGGTGCAGCTAAGCATCCCCACCAGTCTGATGAGGCGTATAAACGGGCGCTCTCACTGGCGGGTAGCGTGCGGAAGCTATTGGGTGCGCAACACCCACCGGTGGACCAACAGCTCACCATGATACGGACTAGGCAATAGCTAATCTACACCTGCACACCTCCGCAAAGGAGTGCAGCGCCTGGTGGGATATTCTCCGCGTGTGGGCTCGCAATGTACCAGCTTTTTGCCAGTGTTCACACGAACGGGCGTCCTCGCTGGCTACTACCACCGGTGCTGCCCACTCTTCCAGGAGCGCCTGTGGCGCTGCGCCCGTTATCGCGGAGGCAGTTACGTGGACGCAGCGGATTTCACCATTCAATGGGGCGGTTTCCCAGGCGAAAACGCTTGGAATTCTATCTCTTTTGTGCGATCAATTCAGAGAATGAATGGTAGCGGCCCGACCTTGGAATAAAGATGGTGTTTTCGCTGGCATCCAGCATGAGCCAGCCATCATATTTGGCCAGTAATTCGCCAGGAGCAACGCGGTACAAGCCCGCAGTATCGTCCGGGCCCTCCGCCGCGGTTGACATCATACGAATTGCGTGCAGGCACCCTGGTGGGGCTGCTACTTGCAGTTTGTGAAGATATTCCATGCAATAACTGCCCAAACCATGCAGGCTGCTGCCAGCAAAAACGAGGTCATAATCTGAACTAGGCAGGAAGTCCAAGATGTCACTATGCACAACCTGTTTAAGGACGACAGATTGTTCGTCCGCAAGTCGTTTGGTTTTGTTCAAACCCTCCGTAGAGATGTCCACTGCGGTAACTTCCCAGCCTCTGCTCGCGAACCAAACCGAATCCCTGCCCTCACCACAGCCGAGATCCAAGACGACTGGTGACTCCCCGGGTCTAAGCTCTTCCCACAGAGAAGCTGCCTGTTGCGCCATGCAGCTGGGGCGTCGGCCGAAGACCCATTTGTCACGATCGGCGCCAAACCGTTGATCCCATCTTGCCGCCTTAGCGGCTTTTTGCTCACACTGGTCGGAATAACTCATAGACGGTCTCCATAGGACACTGGAGTGCAAGGATTATGATAATCGGTACACTCAAACGCCACACACTCAACCGCAGTAACGTGCAGAATAGAGAACGTGCGAACGAACCATAACTTAAAGCGACTACGCCTGTTAAATGCGTGGCTGCCAAACATGGTTGTACGTGACCGCACTATTAGTTTGCACCAACAATGGTGGCCACATTCTAGCCCGTGTGTCATAATTGCGTCATGGATATTCTACTGCAACGAAACGCAAAAGGAAGGCTTTTCGTAATCTCGGGTCCGTCCGGTGTCGGTAAAGACACTCTTATAGATCGCTTAATCGCGCAAACGGATGGGATTATGAGAAGCGTAAGCGCTACGACACGCTCGCCTCGAGCGAACGAAGTTAATGGGCGTGACTACCATTTCGTAACACATGCTGCCTTTGCCAGGGATATTGCATCCAATCTGTTTCTTGAGTACGAAAAATACGGTGAGAATTACTATGGAACTCCTGTTGGTCCGGTTAAGGACAACCTCCAACAGGGAACGGATGTCATTCTTAAGATTGAGGTCAAAGGCGCGCTTAATGTGCGCAGGCAGATGCCTGATGCGCGACTGATTTTCATTGCTCCGCCTTCGCTTGACGAACTGGAGCGTCGGCTTCGATTTCGAGATACAGACTCTGCGGATGCGGTTACAACGCGAATGGAAATAGCTCAGGCGGAGTTAAAGCAGGCGATGCATTATGACTACATGGTTGTGAATGACGTACTGGACGAGGCACTAGCTCAACTTAGATGCATCATTACTGCCGAGCGGGTGCGTGTGACATGACGGATAATGCGCCGTTGGCCGGTAAGCGTGTATTGTTGGGTGTATCGGGCAGCATTGCTGCTTATAAGTCGGCAGATTTATGCAGTCGGTTGAGCAAATTAGGCGCCGAAGTCCACGTGGTGATGACCTCGTCCGCCATGCATTTTGTTGGTGAGGCTACGATGCGCGCGCTGACTCGGCGCTCAGTGATGACAGACCTGTTTGATGAACCGCATTCTGATCGCATAGCGCACATTGACCTGGCACAGAGCAGTGACATTGTGGTTGTGGCGCCAGCTACTGCGAACCTCATTGCTAAAATGGCGGTAGGGATTGCAGATGATATCTTAACCACGTGTCTGCTTGCCGTTCCAAAGTCTACGCCGTTGTTGGTCGCGCCGGCAATGAATAGCCTGATGCTTGAACACCCTGCCACACAGCATAACCTTGCGACGCTTCGTGACCGCGGAGTTGAGATACTGGCTACCGGTTATGGAGTACTGGCCTGTCAAGATGTGGGTTATGGAAAGATGGCGGAACCGGATGAAATTGTTACCGCGATAAATTTGATGTTCAGCAACCGCGGGGATTTCTGCGGTAAGCGCGTCCTCGTTACTGCAGGGCCGACGCGCGAGCCGCTTGATCCTGTTCGCTACATCGGTAACCGATCGAGCGGGAAAATGGGCTACGCGCTAGCACAGGCAGCGGTTCGACGAGGCGCATCGGTCATACTGGTGAGCGGTCCCACCGCGCTAGCCTCCCCACCAGGCGTTGAACTGGTGAGGGTACAGACCGCCGAACAGATGCTCGCAGAGTGCATGAAAGCGGCACCAGATTGCAATGTCATCATTGGCGCTGCCGCAGTGGCAGATTACAGGCCCGCAAAAGTCGCGGATTCCAAGATGAAGAGGCAGAGCGGTGTTTCTATTACGATTGAACTGGTGCCTAACGAAGACATTATCGCCGCTCTCACCTCCCACCGCTCACCCGGGCAATTCATCGTAGGGTTTGCCGCGGAGACCGATAATGTGGAGCAGAACGCGGCTCGTAAGCTGACTTCGAAGGGGCTCGATCTTGTTGTGAGCAACGATGTTTCGCGGCCAGACGCAGGTTTCGACGTGGATACAAATGCAGTGACACTGCACTGGCCTGGCGGCAATTCAGAAGATCTGCCGCTTCAGTCGAAGCTAGCCACAGCCGATCACATCTTAACGAGAATTGCCGCAGCAATGTCTCACGTTTAACTACGCCAGTAAGCCGATCATCCTGTTAACCATATCCGGGTGGGCCACCACAAAGGCGCCGCGCGTCCTGCCCTCTACCATCACGTCGGGAAACCGTACTTTTTCGCCGGTGAGGTAAGCCATATCACAGCCTGCTTCGCGCGCGATACAGAGAGTGGCGGCAATGTCCCACGAGCCTTCCTGGCAGCCAACAATACAGGCGAGACTTCCGCGAGCCGTGTACGCGATATCTGCTGCGATGGATCCGAGACAGCGAATTCTTCCCGTAAGTTCGGATGTATCCAGGTTTTTTAATGCCGTGCTGGTGAACCCCAATGTGCTTTCGCGATGTAGTTCCGAAGGTGGTGGCGTAGTTAACGGTGCGCCATTGCAGTAGCTGCCTCGGCCCCGTTCACCCCAGTACATCTGGTCGGTAACTGGCATGTAGAACACCCCTGCGATGGGTTCGCCTTTCAACGTAAGGCCCAGCGAGATACCCCAAAGCGGGAGCCCGGTAACCATGTTCGTTGTACCATCTATAGGATCAATCGCCCATAGCGGTTTTTCAGTTTCGGGACTGCCGCCAAACTCCTCACCCAGAAACTCGTGGTCCGGGTAACGCTCTGCAAGGCGAGCACGCACAAACTGCTCAATGTCTCTATCGGCTTCGGTGACGAACGATCCGTCGGCTTTTAGTTCGGTATGAAGGTTACGTTGGCTCGTAACTGCCATGACGCCGGCCATTCTGGCCAACCGTTGAACATACTCAATTTCAATGATGCTTGGATTTACAGACAACAGATCTACTCGTTTCTTTTGTACAAGTTCTATTGCTTAGCAATCAAACGACACTACTCTCGCTTGGTACCAGAGTCACCACGGTTCCGACGCGCGCCGATAGGCTCACCGGTATGTTCGACGTGGGCGGTGGCGTGACGAACTGGATGCGTCGCGCTAGTGACCGAGTAGTTGCGCCAGGATCTACCGTCGCGTGCTATGAGCGCATCGGCAGCAGGTGGACCCCAGGTGCCTGACGCATAATTAGGAAATGGTTGGAACGGCTTGGACGCTGCCCATATGTCGATCAGCGGCTCTAGCACACCCCAGGCGGCTTCCACCTGATCTGCCCGATTGAACAGGGTTGAGTCACCAATCATGGCGTCTAGCAACAGCGTTTCGTAGGCAGTGGCGGGCTTTACGTTGAACGCATCAGCATAGTTGAAGTTCATCTGCACCGGACGAAGATGCATCTCCGGACCTGGAACTTTGGCACTGAAGCGAAGAGCGATGCCCTCGTCCGGCGCAATCCGCATTGTAAGTAGATTTGGTTCCATCTGGTCGTCTTGCCCAAGTTGGAAAAACAGATGCGGAACTCGCTTGAACTGAATGACGATCTCGGTTACCTTGGCAGGCATTCTCTTGCCGGATCGAAGGTAGAATGGGACATCCGCCCACCTCCAGTTATCCACCATGAGCTTAAGTGCGACGAACGTCTCGGTGTTGCTGTTAGGCCGCACGTTGGGCTCCTGCCTGTAGCCTATTACGTTGCGTTCCTCTACGATACCGGGACCGTATTGACCGCGTACTGCGATGTCCGCCAAACTCTCTGGGTTAATTGGCACCATAGCTCGCAGTACATCGGCTTTCCTATCGCGCACACTGGAACCCTGGTATCGAACCGGGGGCTCCATGCAAACGATAGCGAGTAACTGCAGCAGATGATTTTGGAACATGTCACGAAGGGCGCCGGCCTCCTCATAATAGCCTCCGCGGTGCTCTACGCCTAAGGTCTCAGCCGCCGTTATCTGAATGTGGTCGACGTATCTGCGGTTCCAAATTGGCTCAATGATTGAGTTGGCAAACCGAAACGCCATAATATTCTGGACATTTTCTTTGCCCAGGTAATGATCGATTCTATAAATCTGGTCTTCAAGAAAGACTTCGTGAATGCTCGTGTTCAGCGCACTGGCAGACGGAAGATCGTGACCAAATGGCTTTTCGATGATACAGCGAGACCAATTAGGCCCATTCGGTGTTTTGTTAGCCAGCCCGCTGCTCCCCAATCGTTCTACAATGTCGGCATAGAAACTCGGCTGCGTGGCGAGGTAAAATAGTCGATTTGCGGGAGCGTTAGAGGCCTGTTCGGCAGTTGTGAGCCGTTGCAGCAGCTGTTGATATCCTTCTGGAGACAGGAAGTCTGCTGTGATGTAGTGCAAACCCTTGGCAAACTGGTTCCAAACGCGTGCATCAAACGAAGTTGCTTCGTGTGATTCGCGAATGGCTTGGCCCATTGCCTCCCGAAACCCTTCATCGTCCATAGGTGTCACAGCAAAGCCATAGACGTGAAATCCTTCGGGAAGCAGGCCCGCACAGGCAAGATTGTATAGAGCCGGGATGAGCTTGCGTCGTGTAAGGTCGCCAGACGCGCCAAATATCACGAACGAGCAGTGCTCATTCGGGCGTTGCAGCAACGAGTCTGTTGTAACTGGCATTGCAAGTTTTGCTGGCGCGGTTGCTGCGCCTGCAAGGACCGATGAGTTCATACAGAATGAGTCCTTTTCCAATTTGAGGTAGGACAAATGCTTGCCCGTACTTATATATAATTGACAGGTCTACCTATTATTATTACCGGCTTTATGCCGATTTTATGCAATTTGCCTTCTAATACCGCCCGCTTAGGCCTTTCGATGCACTAATGCGACCCGTGCTATGCGATAATTGATGGGCTGATTGTTGACATAGTAAATATCCGGGTATATAATTGTAATTATTAGTGCAATTGGTTAGAGATTAGAACTAAACCACTAGTTCCAAGGTGAAAATCGATAACATTTTTGGTTTGCAACACGTCCTTATTATTGGATGTGTTTTTGCTATTGCTGGTTTTCTTCTGCTGCAGGTTACGGCAATATTCCGATAATAGGTGCAGAATGATCTTTGTGAAGGATCAGTTCGCGGACACATGTGCTGAGGTGCACAATCGTGAATAAGGCAATATACAATAGTCCTGTTGTCCGGCGTACCGCCTTGGGCGTCACTGCGTTTACAACGGCGACCGTCGCTTTTGTTATGGAGCAACCAGTGTTGCGCTGGCTTAGTGACCGATCAACGGTACTCTCTGCAGTGCTGTTTGTGTTGGTGCTTGCAATGTTCGCATCGCTGTTGCGCAGGTTCCTAGTCATCACATTGTGTTTTGCGGTGGGGCTGTTCACCATTAGGGGCGGCTTGCGCGCGGCGACGATTGCCCTTCCTGAGCTTATGCGTTATACCTGGGGGCACGCAGTTTGGGAAGGTGTATTGCTGCTCGTTGGAATGATGGCTATTTTTGCTGGCCTTACCGAAACCGTTCAACCTAATAGTGTATTGGCTCGCCGTGTTTACTTTAGTGCAGGTGGACTGTTCTTCTTGTGGCAGTCCTTCGTGCTTCTTTTTGGATACGGGTCACTTCGATTTGTGTTCTACCTGGTAACCGGGGTGGCAGCTGTTTTTGCTGCGGTTATCGCCCATCAATTTGAAGAGAGCAACGTGGGCCAGCCGGAATTACCAAACGATGCTAGCGTGCAACAGCAACATGATCTTGCTCACAAGGCCTCGCTTCGAGCGAAGGAGTGGCACGATACGCTTACCAAGCCATCAGACGACCCTCCATCAGGATCCGCCGAGTTTCGATTGTCAGCCCGACATTAGGCCCAGCTAAACGCACCATGATAACGACATGGTGCGTTTATTTGTCTTATAGGTTGAAACTGTCGCATACAGGGCTGCACGTGCAGAGCCGTCGAAGCGCGGGACTATCAAGGCTTGTTCTTCGTAATTTGTCCCGCGCGGGGCATTGCTGCTACGCCGACCAGTTTAATGCTTGTTCGCTTGACGAAACCCCTGCTTAAATGCTAACCTTCCACTGGTATTTTCATGATTGGACGCGCCATGTCTGGGTGCGTTTGAATTTGCCTGTTTCAATTTTCAGAACGTCAACTATTCAGGAATTCACCGATGACATCCACAAGTACTCCACCAGAATCACCAGGCTTTGGCTGGTGGCAGCGCGAACGACAGCGACGTCAAGTGCGCCTGCTAATCGTGCTAATTCTGGCGCTTATATTGATTGGGTACTTTTACTATATTTCTCGCGCCGGAAGGACAGGACTGGTAAATGGTATCAGCTTCAATACGGCGGATCATATTGCGTTCATACAACAGGATAAAAACGGAAACACCAACCTTTGTTCGGTGAAAGCGGACGGTACGGACCTGACTCCGCTAACACAACCGTCGGACAAATCTCAGAAGGACTCACCCACATGGACGATGGGTGGTCATCACGTTATTTACGCCAGTAACCTTAAGGATGTCAATAGAACCCAGCTGTATATCCTGGGTGCCGGACAACCGGTTCAACTGACATATGGAATGTTTCGTAAAGACAACCCTGTCTGCAGCCCAGATGGTAAGCACGTGGCGTTCATCACGCAAGGTTTCATAAAGACTGTTCTGACCAATGGAAACAACGTAATCCAACTTCTTCCCGCACCCGTCTCCAGCAATCAGCCTGACGCTCCCGGTATGCAGTCAATGAACCCAGTGGGTCCTTATATCAAGGCCGCGTGGGCCGCAGACGGAGTGGGTATTGCTGGTGTTCAGCAGCTTAGCACGCAGGGGAATGCAGACATGCCCGGCCTTACCGGTGACACCGAGATGGCACGAGCCTTACCTGCGAACGCGGACCATGGGTACGTCCTGGACTTCGGCCGGTTTGCAGACATATCCTGGCAGCCGCACGGCAGCCAGCTGTTGGTCTCATTTGCCGAACGGCTCGTGAAAAATCCGGTTACTGGTAAGGACGTGTACACAGGAGGGATTTCCCTCTGGGATTTCAGCCATAACAATCACCCAAAAGAGACGCCCCTTTACGTGTCGATTGGTGATACACTCATGCCGCGTCGCATAGCCTGGTCGCCCGACGGCAAGCAGATTGCCATGGAAGGATATCTTCTGGAGAAGAACGGCGACCGCAAACCGATGGGCATTTATCTTCTTCCCATACCAACTCATACGGAGGGATTCAGAGGGCAGCAAGTACCCCCAGGATCCATACCTGTGTCGCAGCAGGGTGCCCCTACGCATCCGGTTTGGTCACCAAATGGTGACCGCATCCTTTTTGAAGTAAGACGAGCAGACGACAAGCATGATTTGTGGGTGGTTAACAGTGACCTTACAAACCCAGTAAATCTCACTCACGGTGCCGCCAACGGCACAGACAACACTCAGGGAGTGTGGTCGCCAGCCACGAAGTAGGCAGGCAAAGGATAACGTGTAAGATGTTGCAGCTAACCGAGGTGTTATTTCACCCGGAAGTTGGGTTTAAATTCGCAGTGAGGCACCAACCTGAAACCGGAAATTACAGCAAAAAACCGCCCGCTTGTCGCGCGACTGAAGATGCTCGCGTTAATTGTGGGTCCTGGCATAATAGCGGCCAACGCCGACAACGACGCCGGCGGCATTTTGGGCTACTCTCAGGCGGGAATACAATACAGGTATGGTCTGCTGTGGATCCTGGTGCTTTCCACAATCAGTCTTGGCGTGTGTCAGGAAATCTGCGCGCGGATGGCAGCAGTTACGGGCAAGGGACTTGCGGACCTCATTCGTGAGGAATATGGCGTTAAGGTTTCCCTGTTTGCAATGGTGGTCCTGTTCGTAGCGAACTTTGCGACTACCGTTTCTGAATTTGCAGGTATCACCGCCGCGATTGAGATGTTCACCACCACATCCGTCGGGCGGCTCGTAATTGTTCCGTTGGTTGCGGTGGCAGTGTGGCTGCTTGTTACCCGAGGCAGTTATAAGCGTGTGGAAAAGGTGCTGCTGTATGCTTCGTTCCTTTACCTCACCTATATAGGCGCCGCGTTACTTGCACATCCTCAGTGGCCGCACGTAATGGCGCGGCTTTTCTACCCTGGGCACATTACAGTTAATCATGCCTACATCTTCATGATTATAAATGTAGTGGGAACTACCATTACGCCGTGGGGGCAGTTCTACATTCAGTCGTCCGTACGAGACAAGGGTATAAGGCCCAGCCAGTATAGAGTTACTCGTGCCGACGTTCTCTTTGGCGCTTTTTTTACTAACTTCATAGCGTTCTTTATCATTGTGGCGTGTGGCGCAACGCTCTATCCTCACTACGCTGTAAATCCGTCCATCGTGGACATTAACGACGCGGGTACGATTGCCCTTGCTCTTAAACCTCTGGCCGGAAATATGGCGGCTTTCTTGTTTGCGTTGGGGCTATTCAATGCGTCAGTGTTCGGCGCCATTACGGTGCCCGTCTCTACGGCCTATGCAATTACTGAATCGCTGGGTTGGGAGAGTACATTAGGCAAGCGTGCCCGTGAAGCACCCATTTTTACGGCTGTACTTACCTTGCTGATGGCGGGAGCTGCTGCCACCGTTATGATCTGGGGCACGCGTCCCGACTCACTGGGTATGTTGATAATTCTGCCAAACATCGTCGGTGGAATGCTGCTGCCTATCATACTGGTGCTGATGCAGCTACTGGTAAACAAGCGCAGACTTATGGGAGATTTCATAAATTCGCGAACCTACAATGTCGTCGCCTGGGCTACCATTGTTGTTCTCACCTCTTTGTCGCTCATTCTCGTTGTGACACAGCTGACCGGAAGCTAGCAGCCGGCCATATAGAATGACAACACATAGTTTGTGGCAGCGCTGTTCTACTCGGTTTGAGCTGTAGTGCGTTGCTTTTAGACAAAGTTGTGAATCTGCTAAAGAAAACAGACGCCTGAAAGGGAATGAGTAGACCATATAGCCCAAGCTAGGCAGCCACAACCAGTGGTACTAAACTGTTAATCGTACACACCAGTCTCCAATATGCATTAGGTCATCACTTAAGCCTCTTAGCCCGTCATCCTGCAAATCCCTGGGCCAGCATTCCGAATTTGCAGTGAACCAGTCCACTTCCGTTGCCGTCGCTTCCTGATGCCGAACAGATTACAAGTCAACACAAACTATAAAGTGCCTGCGTTTCTGTCTCGCAAAGCGAATCCGTGAGACTTGACCTGGCGCAAATGGGGCCATTCACAAGATTAACGCCGGCCGGACAAAATGGACAATTGCCAAGTATCACTTTCTGCGTAATAACAGACAGATTTGTCCAGATATTGCCCGACGCGTGCAATTTTCGACCCTATATTGAAGTGCTACCGTTTTTCTGGTCACACTAGGCCCAGTGATATTGCATATAACGACGGCAGGAGATTAGTTAACACAAATCGAATACACCATGTGACTTTCGGTATGATGGAGGGCTTATGAGCAGCTCAGGGCATGAGTTACCGCCGCTAGAGGGCGAGTACACACTTAGTGCTGAACTAATTGAACAATATCAGTTAAATGGCCACGTCAGGCTTACCGGCCTTTGCTCACCAAGTGAAGCCGCCGCTTATCGCGAAGTAATTCATCGTGCTGAAGCTCGTCTTAATCACGAAATGCGGCCGCTGGAAGAGCGCGACACCTATGGCAAGGCGTTTTTGCAGACAATGAACCTTTGGACCGCAGACGAGGATGTAAGGCGATTTGTTTTTGCGAAGCGGTTTGCGTCCATTGCCGCGAAACTCATGGGGGTAAATGGCGTCCGATTATATCATGATCAGTCGCTTAACAAAGAGGCCGGAGGTGGACACACTCCCTGGCACCAGGACTATTACTACTGGCCGTTAGACACGGAGCACACCATCACGATGTGGATGCCGCTAGTCGACATCCAGCCGGAAATGGGTACCCTGACATTCGCTTCCGCCTCCCATCGGGAGGGTTACCTGGGACCGCTCGAGATTAGCGACCGCTCGGAAGAGGTCTTTGATGCAATGGTGGCCGAGCGTGGTTTCAAATTAGATCACACAGGTCCAATGAAAGCGGGCGACGCGACGTTTCATTCTGGAACCACGCTGCATTGCGCACCAGGAAACCGAGGAACGTACAACCGTGAGGTCATGACCGTTATCTATTTTGCAGATGGAACAAGGGCGATGCAGCCGGACAATCCCAACCGCGTGGCAGACCTGGCAGAATGGCTGCCCGGGATTAATCCTGGTGAACTTGCAGCGAGCAGACTTAATCCGCTGCTCTATCCCTGAGACTTTGGCATCTGTCAGCGGTCAATTTCGCTGCTCTGCAATAGGACGATGTTTTAACATGGTAGAAGTCGGTGGATTTATCTAAGGCGCGTAGTGCCCGCTAATCCTCCAACGTGTCGATGCATTTCCAAGATTAGCCCGGTGACGTGAACCCGAGGTTATGAGCGTACCCGCAAGGAGATTACTCGTTGATATCTAACACTGCCAACCGTTATTGCCTTCCAACACTCGCCGCAGCCTTTGTTATGGTGCTGGCTCCCCGCATGGCAGCTGCGCAGTTTCAGCGAGCCGGCGGAAATCCTTTTGCTGCTCCTGCCGCCAAGATACACTATGCAAGGGTACCCGTGTACCACGTGCGGCATCTGGAAGTTCATTTGGTAATGCATCCCGCCAAAAAATCCTTCGATGCAGTTGCTACCAATACTTTAACGCCACTAAAAGCGCCGCTGGCAAATATCGTATTGGACGCAGGACCGGGACTAATTATCCATGCTTGTACGATTGATGCAAAACCTGCGCAGTTTAAACATGAGGGCGATAAACTTACCATTTTCGTAAACGGGTTATTACAACCCGGTACCTATTACGACGTTCAGGTCAACTATTCACTTCCCGGGCCCGATCAGGGCGGTGGCGCGAATGGAGTTGGCGGGTTTACGTGGCTTGGCCCGGGCACATCCACACCTGCCAGTCCGCCTATGTTTTATACCCAGGGGGAGACCAAGACGAACCGTGACTGGGTACCCTGCTATGACTATCCCAATGACAAATGCACCAGCGAGACGGTCACTACCGTACCCGCCACCTGGACGGTCATAGGCAACGGTACCGAGGGGCCCGTGAAGACCAACCAGGCTGAAAATACGCGCACCTTCACGTGGACGATGACTCAGCCACACTCTACTTACCTGCTTTCCCTGGTGGGTGGCGAAATGGATGTGAAACAATCGCATTGGGAAAACATACCTCTCATCTACGCAGTGCCTGCAGGCCTGGGATACAAGGTTGATGCCTCCTTTGGCAACACCCCGGACATGCTCTCGTTCTATTCAAATTTGCTGCATATGAAATATCCGTGGCCCAAATATGCCCAGGATGAATGCTTCAGCTTTCCAGGTGGTATGGAGAATGTAAGCGCTACCACTTTAGGGCCGGCGCAAAACATGGCAGACAGCCGAAGTGGTCACTATCCCCTTGCGGACCTTATTTCTCATGAGCTGGCACATCAGTGGTTTGGCGACCTGGTCACCTGTGCAGATTGGGGTGACATTTGGCTTAACGAGGGATTCGCCAATTTCTTTGAGGCGTGCTATATGCGGCACCTGGATGGTTTGAATAAGTGGCAGGCCGAGAAACAGGGCTACCTGGAAGGGTACCTAAACGAGAGCCACAGGTATGAGCGTCCCATAGCTACGAACTTCTATTCGAATCCTGACGTTCTGTTTGACGCTACCACGTACGATAAAGGTGCCCTCGTACTGGTGATGCTGCTACATCGGCTGGGGCCAACCGTTTTCTTCAACTGCCTGCACCGCTACCTTATAGAACACGAATACAGCAATGCCGTTACGGCAGATCTGGCCGATGCATTCACCGAAGTTACGGGAAAGGATATGTCCCCCTTCTTCGACCAATGGGTCATGAAACCGGGGCATCCCGTGCTAGATATGACATGGAGCTACGATTCAGCAAGTAAATCCATCAAGGTCGAGATCAAGCAGCTTCAAAATACATCTAACGGCACGCCCATCTACCATACAACTGTTACTCTAGGCATCTTGGTACCTAGCGGCAGCGGGCAACGGCTTGACCGCACCGATGTGGAGATTAGTTCCCCATCTAACTCGTTCACGATACCTGTTTCTACACCTCCAACCGCGGTACTCTTGGATCCAGATCATTGGCTGATAAAGGATGAACCCCACCTTCATTGGATGGCATCGCAATTGCCTGCCATACTGGAGTACGCACCAGACTGGGTGGACCGCCTTGCGGCTGCGCATCGCATTGCCGCACTTCACACAGGATTAACAAAGGAGACTGCGCCGTTTTTTATTGCAGAGCTCCCGCGGGAGACTGCGCCCGAAGTGAGTACGTACCTCATCCACCAGCTTGGGAACGTTCAGGGGCTAAATCTCAACGGTCTGCTTGAAAGCGAGATGCGGCACGGCAGCGATCAAACACGGGCTGCAGCGATTAGTGCGCTTTCGAAATCACCAATGGATTCCTCCACGCTGGCGTATGTTAAAGAGCTCGCTTCCAGTAACACCGCCACCTACACCCTTACATCAGCCGCAATCAGGGCGTATAGCCGGGCAGCAGGTGCTGCCAGCCTGCCGATTCTATCTGAACAACTGGAGCATAAACCTACGGCGCTGCCCCTGCAGTTTGCCGTAATGGATGCACTATCTGGTAAGCATATTCCAGGTAGCACGCCGCTGCTGATACAGACAGCGACCAGCAACGACATGCAATTTCTGCGGTTTCGGGCGTTACGCGCGCTTGTTCATGCGCCAGCGAACAGTGGGCCGGTACACGCCTGCCTCGTCTCCTTGTTAAAAGACCCCGACACGAGACTCGTGCGGTCCGTGATCAGAACGATTGTAGATCGACATGACGAGCAGGCAATCCCACAACTGCAGGATCTGGAGAGCCATACCTCACATCACGGGTTAAAGCAGGCTGCATCAGATGCAGTGAGTAATTTGAGCGCCAAGTAGGATGGATACCCCAGCCGTGCTAAACACGCATGCTGTGGGTATCGCTGTCCCTGCCAACGATCACGTTGAACAGGTCCTTGCCATCCGCTAGTTCTACCTGTTGGAGAGCCTCTGGAACGGGCGTCTCCAATGGGGGGGTGCGGCCGAACCGGTCAGTACGATTGTTCCAGCCGTGGTTTGCACGACTGAGTGCAACGTTGACCGGTACTGCTGGTAGAAGGCGACGTGCCGCGCCAGGAGCAAATGCGAGTAGGGGCGCTGTTGTGCGCGAAAGGATACTGCGCCACCTGTAAAATTCGTTGTAGCAAGTACGGTGAATATCCTCAAGCTGCGTAATGCTTAGTTTGGGGTGCCTCATGACACAATGCTCGGCATCGTAATGTTCCCAGTTCCAGTCTAGTATGTCGCCGTTTTTCACGGCACTCAAGAAGTTGCTGGCGCCAGGCATTGGGGTATTGATGGAAAACTGGGCATATTCCAGCTGCGCCTTGTCAATGGCGAAATCCAGTATACGCTTATAGTACATTTCGTCCTCATCGACGCCAACGCCTAGCACAAAAGCACCCAGCACGGCGATTCCGTTTGCGTGACACTTCTTGATGAGGGCGAGTGTGTCACTCATCGTGCGCGATTTTAGTAAGCCGGTTCCCTCCGCTTGCACGCTCTCAATGCCAAAAAAGAGCCCGCGGCAGCCACTATCAGCGAATGTTTCCACAAGGTCTACTCTTTTGGATTGGCGGTTTTCGCTGTACTCTCTATCTAGCCGTTCCTGCGCCTCAATTAGCGTCCGCACTGTGATCTCGGTTACCCAGGTGTGCCTATTTCTCTTGAAAATTCTGCATACCTCTAGTACGTGGTTGATATGCGCAGCTTGAACACCTTGAAGGAAGTTGTCATCTATTACTGCTACAGGTGAACGAAGCAGGCCGCTGAATCGCGGCATCGAACTTATCTCTTTTTCGAGAACATCGTAGCTTACCGGCCTCATGCGCGCGCCAAATACCTCTGTAACACTACAAAACGAGCAATGGAATGGGCACCCTGCTGAGCTTTGTGTGACATTTGGAAGGATATACTTGCTGCGATCCAGCCAATTCCAGACGGCCTTCGGTCGGGTTATGTGGGAGGTTGGCTCCTTGAGACGAAGCACTCGCTTGTACTTCGCGTCACGATCCAGCAGATCGCAAAACGCATATTCCAGCAGATCGGCAGGGCACTCACCACGAACCACGAGATTGACGTGTTTCAGCGCTTCCATCGGTAGGCTAGTTGCGTGTACGCCACCCATCATGGTAAGTATTGGACGACCATTAAGGCTTGTTAGCCCTGCCGCTTCATCGGCAATCTGGTAGGCCCGCAGCGCCCCTGTAGTGAGAGAACTAAAGGCGAGGAAGTCAGGTCGGTCTGTGCCAACGTGATACGCGCCTGCTGCAAGCTCATCGTGAACGCGTACGTCTACTCTGCAGCCACCAAGCTTATTGGGGGTTTGAGCGACCAACTGCGCTAACCCTAACGAGGCAATAGGGGAGAGCATTCCTCCCTGGCCACTCCGCCTATCCGGAAGAACATATGTAATCTTTAATTGAGTTTCACTGGTCATCGTTGATCAGACTCCTTGAACGGCAATTTCGAAGGAATTCAGACCATTCACAACATTTCTAGAAATACCTGTTAGTTACAAAGGTGGTGTCCTGGGTACCTGTATCGGCTTTGTTGCCGTTCTGTACATAGTGTTACCCCAATTTGCCAACAATTTGCTTTCGTTCATCCTCTCGCTGCGCGCCGATCCCACGTATGCGCTCAAAAGCCAGGCCTGGCAGGATGGTTCGACGTTCGAATTAATGCTTCGACTGCTTTGGTCCTGTTGAATAACATGTGATGAGTAGGTGAGAGGGTGGGTATAATTGCCCGTATGTATTACCATGTACTTCCCTAAGGAGCCTTGACCCACGTCGCGACCATGAAACCTACCACCGCTGCGGGCATTATCACCCTAGCCCTAACCATTGCCTCTTCTCGTTCCAGTTATGCAGCCCGCCAAACAGCGGCAAGTGCTGCGCCTGCCGCGCCCAATGTTCTACGCACGTTACCAGTGGTTACAGGACTGCAAGCGTACGCCGATAGCGACCATGCCATTCGCTGTTACTGGCTTCCTGCAAGTGGCGCTTCGGGGTATACGATACTGCGAGATGGCAAGCCCATCGCGCAACTGCCGGCGGCAGCGCGGACATTTGAGGACAAGGAGCTGCGGCCTTCTACTAACTACTGGTACAAAATTCGCGCAAATTTTCCTGGCGGACGGTCAACGGATTCACCCGGCTACCTTGAACAGACCCAAACTCCATTTCCGTCACATTGGACTCACAGGCAGCGAACTTTTGATGTAGTAGTGTTGCAGGCCTCAAGCAGCGGGGTGGCCGCCGCCATTGAGGCTGCCAAGCGTGGATTGCATGTCGCGCTGGTAGAACCTACCAACCTCATAGGTGGTATGCCAACCAATGGCTTGAGTGTCACCGATTTGCGGCGGCCGTACCACCTGGCAGGAATGATGCTTGATTTCATCCACAATGTGAAGGTGATATACAAGCGCATGGGCATAAAGACGGATGGGATTACCTATTCACCTCGTGTGGCGCTTCTGGCTATGAGAAAGCTGCTCTATTTAACGCCAGGTATCACACTTTTTCGCTATGCGGGGTTGTCCCATGTCTTCACGAAAGCTAGCAATGACGGACTGAGGGCCGTCACGGCTATCCGCATTCGGCGGCTTCAGCCAGACGGAACGCCAACGGGTTCACAGGCGAACCTGTACGCCAAGGTGTTTATCGACTCTTCGGACTGCGGTGATCTTGCAGCGGCCGCTGGGGCCCCTTATCGGTTGGGTCGTGAGCCGCGTACTGCGCGCGAACCTCACGCTGGCGTAATATATTACGACAGGCAAAACGGTACCCTGCTCTCTGGCAGCACTGGCAAGGGCGACAAGCGGGTAATGTCCTATGCGTACCTATTGGTCGTAAAGGATTACGGCGCGGGCACCAACCACACCATCCCCATGCCCCCTGGCTACCGTGCAGATGAGTTTAGCCATTCGCCGGCATGGAAAGACAGTTGGGCTTTCACCTCTGGCAGGCTGCCAAATCATCAGTATGAGTTGAACCAACATCCCGAAGGCAATGATCTGCAGGAGATCAATTATCGATACCCGGTGGATGGATGGAAGGCGCGGGCCAAAATCGAGAGCAAATATCGTACTCATGTCCTGCAGTACCTGTACTATATTCAGACGGTGCAGGGTATGAAGCAGCTGGGCTTGCCGGATGATGATTTCGCACAGACCGGAGGAATACCACCTCTTCTGTATGTTAGAGAAGGCCGTCGGATTCTGGGCGAGCAGGTACCTGAGGAGTGGGATATTACCCACGCACGACAGGTGGTACGGCCCAACGCGATAGGTGTGGGCGACTATCCGATGGACTCGCACGCGACCGAGCCAAAACACGACTGGAGCCGCCCGGATTTTGGTGAAGGCGAGTACTGGCTCTACAAGATCACCCCGTGGCACCAACTGCCGCTCGGAATTCTAATTCCTCGCACGCTCAGCAACGTGTGGGTTACAACCGCTGTCTCCGCCACTCATGTGGCGTTTGGAACGTACCGACTGGAAACCGTACGCATGGAGTTTGGCCAAGCAGCCGGTGTTGGCGCGGCACTCATGGTGAAGTATGGATTGACGGCGCCTGAGGTACCGTACCGTCAAGTGCAGGACGCACTGCTGCCCTCATTCATCAATCCGTATGGCGATCACCACACCATGCTCGCATTCTGGCATGACGTAAAGCCAGGGTGCACCTTCTACAACGCCATACAGTATATGGGGTGCAGAGGCTTTGCAATTGGTGAGCCTAACTTCCACCCTGACGCACCTACGACGCGTGGTGAAATGGTGCAGTGGCTAACGTTGCTTGCCGCTCGTACCACTCCAGCAAAGTACAACTCCTACTACGGTCGACCAGCCAATGCGGCGGTTCTTGCCAGGTTGCACAAGCTAAGCGACCTCAGCGCACCGGCCACGCGCGCCACGGTGGCGTATTGGCTTACTTCGCTGCTGGGTTGGCATCCCGACACGCCGGCCAATCGATATAACGACCTTACCTCACCACGGGAGATCTATGATGCCAGGGCACTGGCTGCACACTCCATCGATTCCGTATTGTGGGACAATTGGAGCGCCATATCGCCCTCAGGAGGGCTGCTGTTTCAACCCGACGCCCCGCTGAACCACGCGCAAATGATGGAGACACTCTACCTGGCACAAATTGGAATTGGCCCTGCCTTTGGGGACGACCCGGTCGACGTGCAAACGGTCGCTCATCAGCGCAACTAGCGCTGCAAGCGGCGGCAGATCTCCTGCCACTGTTTCTCTTGGTGTACAGCGATGCGAACTGAAACGCGGGGGTGAGGAATCATCCCCCGGTGCGCGGCCCGCAACCGGATTACTGCTGCATCGCGAGTTTGCCTGCCTGCTCCATATTGAGTGAAGCGCCCTCCTGCAGGCAGGCGGCATACTGCTCAGCCCCCAGCGCTGCCTCACACGCCTCCCGCCACGGCTTCTGCTGCACTGCCTCGGAAGGCGGTAGCGGCGCACCCAGCCCAGCCCGCAGGGCAGCAGAAGCGCCGTACAGCCTTGCCGCGCACATGGTTTTTTACCGCGCACCAATAGCTGGCAAAACCTTCCAACGCCATAACCTGCCCCAGAGGAGCACTCATCTGCTGGAAGAGAGCAAGCGACTGCTCGAAGTACCCGCGGGCCGCAAGGTAGTCGCCCTGGTGCAGAGACATTGCGCCAGTACAGTCCAGCGCTCGTGCTATAGCAGTGGAATCCTCACCGCCGCTTCGAGCAGCAAGCAAACCCTCCAGCAGCTCGCGGCCCACCTGTACCTGCAGACAGCATGTTTTTTTTGCAGAGGCGAACCTTTTGTGCCTCTGTGGGTTCCAATTAGAAAATAACACGGAGAAACGCTCTTTTGCTGCGAGACAAACAACTGGTGCGCCGCATACTTCGGGGCGATGTGCAGGCAGGCGAAAAACTGGTAGACGAACACTACCCCCGCCTCTACCGCTTTTTGCTCTACCTGAGCAGAGAGCCGGAGACGGCCTGTGAACTTGTCCAGCGAACCTTCGACAGGGCTTGGCACGGCCTGCCTGAATACCGGGGCGAGGCATCGCTCTCCACCTGGCTGCACCGCATAGCCTGGCGGGAATTTCTGCGTTACCAGCGTGAAAGCTGTCGCGATCTGCCGCTGGATTCACTCCCCTTTCTTCCCGAAAATCGCAGCGCTCCCCTCATGGAAGGGCTGGTACTGGAAGGTGCGCTGGCACAGTTATCCGATCCGCTTCGCATCACATTTCTGATGGTGGCTGTGCAGCAGCTGAGCATAAAAGAAACTGCACTGGCGCTGGAAGCCCCAGAGGGAACTATAAAATCGCGCCTGAATGCCGCCCGTGAGCAGCTAAGGACGCTGCTGGCGGAAAACCCGCCGGTTACACCGCCGCGAACCAAAGGGCCTTTTCTTCGAATGGAGAGCAGAAAAAATGTCTGATCTGCCGCGCCAAACAATTATTTCAAATCTGGCGCTCAGCCGCTTCCTCAATAGAGGGGCAAAGCGAATGAGAGCAGCAGTCACGGTGCCGACTCCCACCGACAGCCTTATGCGGGGAATGATGCATTTGTATGCCCATGAAACCAGCAGGTTTGCACGGATGAAACGCTGGGTGTGGTCGCTGCTCGCAACCTCTCTACTCATAACGCCGTACTACCTATGGGCCAACAACATGGATGCCCCCCCGCACCTGATGCCCCCGCCTACCCCGCCAATTATCGAAAGCAAAGGTATGCACGTAATGGGAAGCGCACCGGCTGCTCCTGGCATGGCCGCACCGGCGGACATCGGCATGACAGCCGCGACAACATTTCCACCTGTCCCCTCGCAAAACGCGCTCACTCACTACCAAACAGCCGCATTTCTGCTCAAGCCCGTGCAGGTTACCGGCATGAACACGGGGGAGAGCGCTTCGTCGCAGATCGATGATCTGATTTCCCTCCTGTACACGCAACCTGCAGGAAAACCTTTCAACAGGCAGAAACTGGCAGATGCACTCAGTCAGCGGCAGTCCGGTTCTGCCCTCTACGCCTGGTTCAGTCGCGATGCCGCACCACACTCCAGCGGCAAGGTCAGCCTGACAGACGCTACCGCAGTGCGCACGCGGCTGATGCACCTTACACATACTTTGCTACAGGCCAACAGGCCAGCGCTGCTTGAGATCGCGGCAGGTTTGAAGCTTCCTTTTATTATGTCGGCCCCCGCAAGCTTGAATACAGCGCTGCCCTACGGCACAATACGCACAGACTTTCGGCTGCTGGAGTTAAAAAGCGCCTGGGAAGCAGAAGAAGGACAGTGGGCGAAAGCTGCCGGCACGGCGCTCGACATGGTGCGCATGGGCAGACAAATGAGAGAGCCACCTATGCTCATCGGTTACCTGATTAGTGATGCTGAACAGGTCAATGGGGCAAACATGCTCTGGGAGTACGTCGGGCATCTCACCCCGCAGCAGGCCCGCAAACTGGCTGATGCCCTGCAAACGCTGCAGCCTGGCCCTAACACGCTGGATAATGCCCTGCAGGGCGAATGTAGCACCAGCACCAGAATGCTTGCTCATCTGCTTTCACACCGTTACCACCTGAACCCGGTTAAGATGTACGATACCGTGCATCAGACAGCGCAATACAGCGGATGGAAATCTCTGCCCCCGGATGCCTGGCTGAACCTGTTTTTTCACAGCAAGCAATACATAATTGACCGCTATCAGCATATCTATCAGCAGCAGATCGCCGATGTCACCAGTCCGCGCTTCCCACCCTATCAACTGCCGTCACATGGCATGGAGAGCGCCTGTGGAGGTCTTTTCAGCTTCCTCTCCCCTCTGCTCGATACCATGCGGTTTACCACCGCACGCTGGCAGCTTTCATTTGCCATGCTGCAAACGCGGCTTGCTCTCAAAGTCTGGCATGCAGCAGCAGGAAGCTACCCGCCCAGTCTGCACAGTCTGGTTCCGAATTACCTTCCCAGCATGCCGCACGATCCCTTTGATCTGCTGCCCACAGGAAAACTGCACTACAGGCGCACCCGCACTGGGTATATTCTCTACAGCGTTGGCCCGGATCACATAGACCAGCATGGCGCTGTGTTGAGGCCGGGACATTCTACCATGGGAAGATGGTCTACGCTTGCACTTGTGCGTCATCCCAATGATGCAGCGGTATCAGGAGATTATGGTGAAAGCTCTACCGGCGATGTGGTTTACCAGAAAAAAACAGAACGCTGAAACGGGCGGTGCACAGCAGATGGAGACCCCGCCTGCAGAAGAGGCCCCACTGGAAGAGGAAAACTGTTCAGACTACGAACGCTCTACGCTGGAAGCGATAAAGCTGCAGAAAAAACTGCGCACCTCGCCTCTCTACGACATGGCGGCAATTTGTGCATTGCTTTACTGTGCCGCATTTTCATCTATTCCGAGCCTTTCTATTCTGGTGGGCGTGCTGGTTTTGCGGCGGTACAGCGCCAGGGCAGAACTGTACTACACTGCCCTGCAGACCGCCGATTTCAACCTGGACAATTTCGGCATGCTCGCCGAGATGATGGTTCATTCAGACCGCAGGGTGCGGTACATTGCCCGCATACGGCTCACGCGCCTTCTTCCTCTTGTTCAGAAGGCGGATATAATGAGGCTCAGGCAGTCTTTCTGCACCCTCTGCAGTCTGCTTTCCCCTTCCTTTGTCAACAGGAATAGAGTTTTCACAGCAGCGCTGCTCGAATGTTTTCAAAAGGTGGAATACACAGAGGCCCTGCCGATTGTGTCTGCTTTGCAGCAAAAAGCGCTGCGCAGGAGCATTAAAGACGCCCTTTATTGCTGCGAAAGCGTCCTGTTGCGGGCAGATGCATCTGCGTCCCAAACTGCAGCCCATTTCAGTCCGCAGCCGTCTAAGAACCAGTCAGAAACACCTGTGCCCGTT
>DAIDKH010000060.1 GCA_027450145.1 Chthonomonadaceae bacterium
TTACGCACTATATGAAAAGATGACGGAGTCGTCATCCGCCTCAATGCCTGTGGTCGGGCTGCGGCGAGCGGGCGAAAGGTTCGACCAACTTGCCCGCGGCGAGTTTCGTGACCTGCTTCGCAAGTTCCCTGGCCTTACCAGTCGCCGAAACTCAGTTCGCAGGCCCGCGAAAGCAAAGGCCATTTCATGGATAGAACGCAATTATAATAGCGCGCATATGCAGTCGCTACTTAAGGCTAGCCGTGCGGGCGACAAACTACAGGAGCAAGCAGCGGTTCAGTTTGCCCTGAGGCTTAGATATTTACGGTTGTTTAAAAGCGTTTATCTTGCACATAAACTGATGCAGACCGGTACACCCGACCTGCAGGCACGTTTTGCCGAGTTGATGAAGGCAGAAGATAGTACACTCCTGCCGCCAGCTACAGCATGGACAGAGCCTTAGACCTGGATTTTAACCCGTTGACCTGTCTCTGCCGACTCAATTGCAGAAAACACCATTGCCAGGCTCTTGATATTATCGTGGCACTCACCCATAGGTGTTCTTCCAGTGGTTAGGGCCTCTACAAATTCGCGAAGCGAACCGCTGATACCGCCGGGTTCGTCCTCGATTAGAGCCTCAATGCGCTCGGTTTTGCTATGGAAACCGGCAGCTTCTACGACCCTGTCGGCCCAAATTGAGTCGTTGCCATCCCACACTGCAGTACCGTGTGGGCCCGTCGCTCGCCACTCGGCCTCCCACGAAGTGTTCGCCCCTTCCGCAGCCCAGCTGCCGCGGTATGTATAGCGTAGATCACCCGTCATCTCGAACATGGCCGTTGCGCTGGATGCGCCTTTGTACCAGCTCCAGGAAGGGTTGTACTCCTCGCAGTAAACCGATACAGGATCCTGACCACTAATCAGCCGAGCGGCATCAAAAGTGTGAATGGCCATATCAAGAAGTAAAACATGCGCCATCTCATCACGAAACCCACCGAAATGAGCGCCGATATAGAAATCAGAATTCAGAATCTCCGGTGCTCCAGCCACGGAATGCACGAGTTTTTTGTACGCCGTTATCCGTGAGTCATACCGGCGACTTTGACTCACCATGTAGAGTTTGCCGGCCTTATCCGCAGCGGCCACCATTTCGCGTGCTGCCTCCATGGAATGCGCCATCGGTTTTTCCCCAATGACTGGAACACCCGCAGCTAGGGCGGTGAGCGTTACGTTATGGTGTGACTCCGGTATTGTTACATCAACTAGAAAGTCAGGTTTCACCACCGACAACGCCCTTTGAAGGTCATCGTCGATGTAAATGTCCCTAAGTTCCATTTGATCGACTGCTGCAGCGGCGGCTTCCTTGCGAATGTCTACCCAACCAGCCAGTTGAACATCTGTGTTGGCGGTAAGATTTCTGCCCCATGCCTTCCCCATACCGCCCGCGCCCACAAGCAGGGCCCTGAGTGTCATGATCTGCCTCCCCGTTACGAATTCATCCAGCCAAGCGGGGAGTTAATGCAGCTCGTGGTAGCGTAACGCTGCTTTTCGGGTTGGTACACCCACTCAACTGCGTTAGAAATTACCCGTTGAACTTCTGCCTGATGGTAAACAGGGTACGTCTCATGCCCAGGGCTAAAATAGAAAATCCGTCCCTGGCAACGTGTAAAGCAGCAACCACTCCGGAAGACTTCGCCACCTTTAAATGAGCTAATGAAAACTATCTCATCGGGCTGAGGGATGTCAAAGTACTCTCCGTACATCTCCTGTTCAGGAATCCGGAACGCAGCGGGAACTCCACGTGCAATAGGGTGACCGGGGTTTACTGTGAATACCGTCTCGCTGTCGTCATCTCGCCATCTCAGCGAGCACGTGGTCCCCATTAACTTGATGAATATCTTGGAGAGGTGTCCGGAGTGCAGCACGACAAGCCCCATACCGGCCAGAACCCGTTTGTGCACGCGAGCCACGATCTCGTCGTCGACCTTGTGGTGAGCCATGTGGCCCCACCATGTAAGAACGTCTGTTTGGTCTAGAACTTCCTCTGTTAGGCCGTGTTCTGGTTGTTCAAGCGTTGCAGTACGAACAGTTACCGCATCGCCAAGGTTTTTGCGAATGGAAGCCGCAATGGTGCTGTGCATGCCATCGGGGTAAATGGCCTTTACTTTTTCGTTGGTTCTGTCATGTTCATTCTCACCCCAAACAGTTACTCTCAAGTTGCCAGATAGCAATTGGTTACTCCTCGTTTTTTCAATACTCTCGCCATAAAGAGGATACAATGAACATGGGGCAGTTTCCTGCAGCTTTATTTGAACTACCATTATAATTGCGTGGAAACTTTACAGCGCGATGAACGATAATAGGTATGGATCGCTACGGCGGGGAGAAGAACGAATGGCTGGAACTGGCACAGGGGCAATTGTACTTGCCGGTGGCAAGAGCTCGCGCATGGGGACCGATAAGGCTCTGCTCGATTTTGGAGGCATGACTATCCTTGAACGGACGATCGCTGCCCTCCTTAAGCTAACGCCGAACATTCTGGTAGTTGCTGACAGAACGGATAGGTATAAACTTGCGTGTGGAAAAATCATCACCGACCTGTACCCGGGTATCGGTCCCGTTGGTGGATTGCTGACGGGCTTAAACGCAGTTGGCGAAGGCTACCACTATGTAGTTGCATGCGATATGCCCTTCCTGAATCCTAACGTGCTGGCTCTGCTGATGCGGGCGGCAGAAAGCCCGCTGGACGCTGTTGTACCCGAGCGAAATGGGATGCCTGAACCTCTTTGCGGCGTGTATGCCCAATCCGCAAGTCACAAGCTTCTTAAGTACCTGGAGGACGGGGGAAGCTCAGCACGAGGCGCGCTCGATGTGTTAAACACCCGGCGTGTAGGTGAGGGAGTATTGCGCAGGCTTGATCCTGAAGGTCGATGCTTTGAAAATGCAAATTCCTCGGCCGATTATGAGCGGTTGAAGAGTCTATTATAGTCGGTACGAAATATGCATACGTGAAGTTTGTCGATGTAATCAGTTTACTGCACGGGCCAGATCGTGTTAGAGACGTACCTGGCCCGCAATATCACCTAGGTGGCTGTTGCGCTTGGTCCTTTGCACCGGCACCATACCGCAGTCGCCTACTACGCCGTTCTGTTTGCCACTCTTAAATTCCCCCAGCCACAATGCTTTAGAATTTCATCGCGGCATGTGGATGCCTGTCACACTCCAAAAGTTCGGTGCTTATCGCAAATCCATTTCCCTCGCGCATTCAAGCCACCCTGTACCTCGGATTGAGATCCTCATATGTGGGCTCTCCAATAATGATTTACTTGATCATTTACTAAGTACACAGTACCAACATGCCTGCGTGTCGGAGATAATACCGTACCCATTTAGGCGCATTCGCCCCACAGTAATCGCCAAAACACCGTGATTCGCTCTCTTAATGATTGAGTGGTACAATGAAACTAACTTATACCCCTGGGAGGTATATCAAGTGAGTGCAACACACGGAACCACAATCGAAACGAGGCTAGCTCGAATTGCAGGACAAGTAAGCGGCATCCGGAAAATGGTTGCGGACGGTCGGTATTGCGTGGATATATTGAATCAGATCGCTGCGGTGCGTTCAGCTTTGGATGCAGCAGGTGTTGAGTTGCTATGCAGCCACCTCGAGACGTGCGTTATTTGCAGAGACGGAGGAACTGCGCACCATGACGCGCTGGAACAGACGCAGGATGACCTCTTATTGGAAGTTCGAACAGTGTTGAAAAACTTTTTGAAATAAGGACAGGAAAATGGCAACCGTAAATCTAACCATCGGCGGAATGAGTTGTGATATGTGCGTGGGCCACGTTACACGTGCGCTTCTTAGTGTAGAGGGTGTAGTAGCAGCAAAAGTCGATCTCGCTTCAGCAAGCGCAGTTGTAGAGACCAAGGACGATCATGTGTCAGGGAAGCAGCTCATTGATGCCGTAATTGAGGAGGGCTACGACGCCAAAATCGCGAATTAACAACCTCCCGCAATTTTGCGCGTTTTTAAGGAGGCGATAATGGAAACTCACCCTAAATTAGCTGAGGAGCGCAGCGACCTTGTGGTGGAAGGAATGCACTGCGCTTCGTGCGTTACCCGAATTGAGCGTTCACTTAAAAGAGTTGACGGGGTCACCGATGCGTCTGTAAATTTGGCAACAGGGCATGCAACCGTCAAGTACGATCCCGCAGTTTTAGGCCCAGAGGCATTGATCAATGCTGTGGTGAAAGCTGGGTACGGCGCTTCCCTCGTTCTAGAAAACGAGCCTGAGACCGGGAATACGGGCGAACATCTGGCACCGCTCTTCAACCTGGTGGGATCCGCGGTCCTGGCTGTTCCAATACTGGCAATCTCTATGGCTTGGCCCAATAGGCCACTGTGGTTGAATACTGTTTTAGCGATATGTGCGTTTGTTGTAGTTTTTGGCTTTGGGCGCGAGTTTTTTGCGGGGGCATACTCTGCGGCAAAGGCAGGCGGCTCCGCAACGATGGACACGCTCATTGCCCTTGGGTCATCCTCGGCCTATTTTTTCTCGTTGTATCAATTTCTTGTGTTGGATAGTCACGAGCTTTACTTTGACACGGCTTCGACAATTGTGACGCTAATCCTTCTTGGTAGATGGTTAGAGGCTCGTGCCAAAAGTCGGGCGGTAGGCACCATCAAAAGCCTGGTCGCACTGGCTCCCAAAACGGCGTTAAAGGTGACTGCAGGGGGAGAGGAGCTAGAGGTCTCAATCTCGCAAATCGTGCCCGGCGATTTGGTGAAAGTACGACCGGGCGAAAAGATTGCCACAGATGGCATTGTAGTGGACGGACAGTCATCTGTCGATGAATCACTGTTAACGGGTGAGGCACTGCCGGTCGAGAAAATCAAAGGATCAGTAGTTACAGGGGGTACCGTAAATGGCACGGGATCATTGCTATTTCGTGCCACGGCGACAGGCTCACAAACTGTTTTGGCACACATGGTGCGGCTCGTGCAGGATGCACAGGGAAGCAAAGCACCTGTGCAGCGGCTTGCGGATCGCGTTTCTGCGGTGTTCGTACCAACTGTAGTAATCATCGCGGGGCTTACGTTCGCCATTCGTCTGCTTATACTTCACCAACCAGCGGCAGTTTGTCTTGTGCCAGCCGTTGCGGTTCTTGTTATTGCATGCCCATGTGCCCTGGGCTTGGCCACTCCAACGGCAATCATGGTAGGTACAGGACGCGGCGCAGGTTTAGGCATACTCATTAAAAATGGGGAAGCACTAGAGCGAGCGCATAACATTAATCGTGTTGTTCTGGACAAGACCGGTACCGTGACAATGGGCAAACCGGTCCTTACGGATGCAGTTCCCGCCGAGGGCTTCACAGCACAAGAGTTACGTATTATTGCCGCGTCTGCAGAAAAAAACAGCGAGCATCCACTCGCCTCGGCCATCGTCGCGGGCGCTGCGAACGACGGTGAACTATGGACAATTGACTCGTTTTCCAGCACCCCAGGGGCTGGAATTGAGGTTGTTGCGAACGGACGGCGGATAGTGGTGGGGCAACCGGAACTGCTGGCGGCCAACAATGCAATCGTGCCACAGGGCGTGTATCGCTTGGGTGAGCAGCTTGAACAAGCAGGTAAAACTACGGTTTACGTTGCGCTAGATGGCACTTTTGCCGGTACTCTCGCGGTTGCAGATACTCTTCGGCCGGAAGCCGCGGAGGCGATTGCGGCACTTCAGAAATTGGGAGTGCAGGTCGATTTGCTTTCTGGTGATAGTAAACGCGTTGCTGTGGCGGTTGCAACGGAAGCTGGCATAAGTAATGTACAGGCGCAGGTAAAGCCCCACGAAAAATCCGCCGTCATAAAGTCACTGCAAGAGCAGGGGTTTGTGGTTGCGATGGTTGGCGACGGAGTCAACGATGCACCCGCGCTGGCACAGGCCGATCTAGGCGTTGCAATGGGAGGAGCGACCGACGTCGCCATGGAGGCGGCTGACGTCACCCTGATGCGTGCCGATCTGCGTGGTGTAAGTGGTGCACTTATACTTTCCCGCGCGGCTATGAGGATTATCAGGCAGAATCTATTTTGGGCGTTTATTTTCAACGTAATTGGAATTCCGTTGGCGGCAACCGGACGGCTTAACCCTATGATCGCCGCATTCGCGATGTCTATGAGCAGTGTTACCGTCGTAAGCAACTCGCTACGACTCCGCAATGTGAAACTGGTAGGATAAGATTGACGCTACTCCGGGAGTTCACGGAATTCAATCTTTCGGATTTCAAGCGTCGCCAATTCGCCAGACGTATTAAGCCCTACGAGCAACTCTGACAAGTCGTGTCCGGTGACTGCCCCAATAGGATCTGGCGCGCTAAAGCTTCCGTGCACGAGCGACGAAAGTGGGACCACAATTTGGCGCCAGCTCGGTGATGGAGGAAATCCGTCAGGGGTGAAGTAGACAGATCCATTCCTCTTGGCAAGCATAATACGTACAATCGAACCTTTCGCGCATTCCGGTGTTCGATACTGAAGAGAGACGGCGTTGTATTTACTGAGGTCTCCAAATGGAGCAAGGTTGAGACGTGGGTATGCCCATTTGTCTCCCGGGCCAGTAAAGGTAAACGTGAATTCCGTTGACCCGCCACTGCGACCCGATACCTTCGTACTTCCGTTCGTGGAGTTATTGATCGTCCACTTGACCGTTGTTTCTAGTTGCAGGGTTGCCAGGGCATGTAACAAAGTAGGGTCCGGAAGCAGTGTCAGTTCAACTGGCGAACTGGTTTCATGTGAGGAATGTGCAAGTTCAACCACGCCAGTAAGGTGGATGCGTCGCAGCAATGCCCGCTGTGGGAGGGTGATGTTTCCTGTGAACGCAACGAGACCCATAGGCGGGATGTTCACATTTGTATTGTTGACGTGCAGGCGCCAGGGACGCGGGATACGAAGGTGTATGATGCCTCGGATACTTGAGCGGCCAAAGTTGTACACCTGAACTGTAAACGGCGTACTGGTTTGACCTAAAATGTACGCAAAGTTGTTACGCGCTATTGTTTGGTCGGGTAGCAACACTCTTAAAACGATGTTCTTAAGTGCCGGTAACCTTGAGGCAGGCCCTAACGGCGCGGACGGGTCGTCGGCCCTGCTGGCGCGAGAAGTCAGCTCACTTAACCTACAAACTGCAAAAAGAGGGTCCTGTCCAAGCTGTGTTGGGCGGGTCACTGGGGTGCCAAGCGCATTAAAGAATTGGGCGTCTGAGAGATAGGCTGGTAAATGCAGGGGGCTTTTTTGCCCGTTCCTCCAGAGGACTAAAACGCCTTTGCCCTGGCTACTAAACGCCTGCAGGATGACCTTATCGTCTGTGTTATTGGTTACCCGACCCAAATATGACGCGGCTCCTAGGAAATGTGCGCACGCAGCTAGCGCACTGTAGCCTGGATAGGGCAGCATATTAGCAGTCAGTACTCCCCATTCAACACCGGGTTCTACATAATGCGGCAAAACAAAGAAGAAATGGCGCGAAGTGCCAGAGGCGAGCGACATCGCGTACGAGCGCGGGATGAATTCTGCCTGTACTCTTGCCTGTGTGGTAGACAGTTCCTCGCCGGTCTCACCATCGTTCACACCGGCTTCGGTCACCCAAACGGGTTTGTTCACAACACCAGCTTGCCGCAGTAAATTGAAGTGACCTTGCGCACGTAAGGGATACTTCATAGGATTCAAATATTCGTGGAAATTGTAAATATCAAAATAGGATCCGGTTCCATTTTTGTACAACTGTTCTTCGTACCTCGAGGCAGAATTGGCCATGGATACCTGTGCGATCTTTAAAGGACCATCCTCGGACTTAAATCCAAGGTAACAGGCCTTTAAAAATGCGGCGTACTGATCTGCATTGTCAACGGAAAAGCCGCCGTCTGCTTCATTCCAGACCTCCCAGGCGTCAACTTTGTGGTGGAAATGTTGGGCTAACTTTCGACAGAATTTGTACGCGTACCGCAGGTCATCAGGAAATCTATTTGTTGCATGATCCTGCCGCGCCCATGCAGGTATGTCATGGAAGATATCGTCGATTCTAATGCCCTGTGATGCCTCGGCATTTGTGCAAATATCGTACCTTCCCCAATTGAACACACCTGGCTTTGGTTCAACTTCCCTCCATGCTAATCGCTCGCGTACCCACCCAAATCCAGCTAATCTTAGAAGCCTGGCCGCATCAGCAAAGCGTGTAGGCCGTACAAGCCACGCGTTCGCTGCATCCACTGCGATTGGGCCATGAACGAGATTAGGAACGGGATAAACCATAGCGAAAGGTGTGCGGGTAACCACAGACTTCGTCCGCACCGTAAGCGTGTACCAGCCCACAGGCAGATCGCTTACTGTGATTACACGAGTAGCAGTACCAGTCCTCACGATCTTGCCCTCGAAGTTTGTCACAGCAAATCTACGAGGTGACTCTGGTGAGGTTGGTGACAAGTAAAACCTGGCCGGCTGCCCCTGAACGATCACATTGTTTGAGTCACTACATTGAACATTGATGGTCGGAGCGGTCATCTGTGCCGCAATGAGTACGATGTGTACGATATTCATTAGGTCTTTTCTTTTTGTTGCACGAAGGATTTTGTATGATTTGAGATGTCGCAGTTATTACTCAGGCGATCGCTAAGGACGACCGCGGCCAACCGCATATAGTGGGTTTCAATCATTTGGTTGGATGTTAACATCTCCCACCTCGATCCTGGCGATCAAACGTCGAGCCATTGCATTGTTCCTGATGACCAAACTGCGCATGGCAATTGCTTACGTACACTTATAAACCGGGTAAACTCTTGTAACTTTAAGTTGAGCACAATACCAGCGTACCTTTTGGAGAGCTTCGATGTCGATTAAGATAGCCATGGTTGGCGCAGGTTCTATTGGTTTTACCAGAAGGCTGCTAGCCGACATTTTAACTGTACCTGAATTTGCGGATACAACCTTTGGTTTAACTGACATATCGCAGCAGAACCTCGACATGGTATCCACGCTATGTAAGAGTGATATCGCTGCAAACGGTCTCTCAGCCCGTGTCGAGGCTTCCACGGATCGCCGCAGGACAATCGCCGATGCCGATTACATCATATGCACCATTAGGCAGGGCGGATTGGAGGCATTTCAGACCGATATCGATGTCCCATTGATGTACGGTGTTGACCAGTGTGTGGGAGATACGCTCTGCGCGGGGGGACTAATGTATGCCCAGAGAACAATCCCTGTATTACTGGATTTTTGCAAGGACATCAAAGAGGTTGCGAAGCCAGGTGCAATTTTCCTGAACTACTCGAATCCCATGGCTATGAATACGTGGGCATGTAATAAATACGGGAAAGTACAAACTGTTGGGTTATGTCACGGAGTTCAACGGGCTCACTGGCAAATTGCATCGTGCATAGAGCAATGGGCGCGCCGAGAGGGCTTGATTGGGCCAGAAGAGAAGGTGCACAGGCGTGACGTGGATGTAATTGCAGCTGGCATTAACCACCAGACCTGGTTTGTAAAAGTCGAATGGCGTGGCATGGACATGGTACCGCGTCTCCTGGAGCTCTTTCAGCAACATTCAGACTTCCCGCGCACCGAGAAAGTAAGAATTGATGTGCTAAAGCGGTTCGGATACTACAGCACCGAGTCGAACGGCCATTTGAGCGAGTACCTGCCCTGGTACCGCAAGCGCGTGGATGAAATCAACAAGTGGATCGATTTATCGAGTTGGATCAACGGAGAGACAGGTGGTTATCTGCGCGTGTGTACAGAGGGGCGCCACTGGTTTGAAACGGATTATCCCAACTGGCTTAAGGCAGAGCCGCCCAAATTCACCGCGGATAAGCGCAGTGAGGAGCATGGATCCTACATTATTGAGGCTCGTGAAACTGGTAGAGTTTACAGGGGGCACTTTAACGTAGTCAATCGCGGTAACATAACAAATCTTCCCAATGGCTGTATTATTGAAATTCCTGGCTACGTGGACAAAACGGGCATCAACATGCCCGTGGTGGGTGATCTGCCCCTAGCTTGTGCCACAACATGCTCGGCATCCATTCGTGTACAGGAAATGGGAATGGAAGCAGCGGTACATGGGGATATTTCGTTGCTGAAGCAGGCTATGCTTCACGATCCACTGGTAGGAGCCGTGTGTGATCCGGAAGAGGTGTGGCAGATGACAGACCATCTGTTGACTGTACAGGCACAGTGGCTGCCGCAGTACGCCTCGGAGATCCACGCTGCCGGTGCCCGTCTAAGCGAGGCAGAAACGAGCGGCAGCCGGGTGAATCTCTTGAAGACGGAAGGCGCAGCAAGGCTGCACACCAAAACCGTCGATGAGATGCTTGCGAACAAGGAAGCGGCCAGCGCAAATGCACAGGCTGCCGACAAAGGAAAAATGACCAAGTCTTAAATTGCAGGAAGGAAAACGCAATGATCGTGGTGATGGCGCGTGGCGCCACCGCAGAAGAAATAAAGGACGTAGAGAAGCGCATTACCGATTGGGGTTACGGAGTTCACCCCATTTATGGTGCCGAACGCACCGTAATAGGGGCCGTTGGTGTACCGGAAGCGGACAAAGCACGCTATATGGAATCGCTGGAGGCATTATCCTGTGTTGAGCAGGTAATTGGCATTCTTAGGCCGTACAAGTTCGCTAGCCGAGAATTTCATCCAGAAGGCACAGTGATAGATGTCAAGGGCGTTCCCGTAGGCGGCAAACAGATAGCGCTCATGGCGGGACCGTGCACGGTTGAGACATACGCGCAAACACTGGAATCTGCAGAGGCATGCTATGCTGCTGGAGCCCGAATACTTCGTGGCGGCGCATACAAGCCATCCACTTCACCCTATTCGTTTCAGGGACATGGCGAGGATGCCCTCAAAATGTTACGCGACATTGCGGACTCTTTGGGTATGCGGGTCATTACGGAAGTGATGGATCCTCGTAACGTGGAGCTCGTGTGCCGTTATGCAGATATTCTCCAAATTGGCACGCGCAACATGCAGAATTATGACCTCCTACGGGAAGTCGGCCAGGTAAAAACCCCGGTGATGGTGAAGCGCGGAATGTGGGCAAAAATTGAAGAGTGGCTGCAGGCTGCCGAGTATGTGCTCCTTGGCGGCAATCCAAATGTTATGTTGTGTGAGCGTGGAATTCGCACTTTTGAAACTTACACGCGAAACACCATGGACATATCCGCAATTCCTGCGGTTAAGGAACTGTCCCATCTTCCCATAGTCCTGGATCCCAGCCAGGGCACCGGACGGCGCAGTTTGGTAGAGGCAATGACGAGGGCAGGTGTTGCAGCTGGAGCGGATGGTCTATTAATTGAGGTACATCCACATCCTGATCAGGCATTGAAGGATGGGGCACAGTCATTGACTACTGAATACTTTGGCCCAATGATTGAGAGATTGAAGCCGCTTGTTGAAGTTTGCGGTCGCACACTCTAGGTCTGCTTCGAGCAGCCAGTATCATTGTAACCTGGCTGCCGAACAGAAACTACCAATCTACCACGGAACGACGTATGGAATGCTGAGGTGGCCGTGAGTTCCGCCGAGTTATCGACAAAACTGGATGAGTTGCTGCGAGGCTGCAGCCTCGAGTTGAAGCCTGCCGTAGATTTACCTTGGGATTGGCCCGATCCGCTTGCAGTGGTTGAACCTGCGACAATGGAGTCAGTAGCCGAGCTTACCAAAGGTTGCGGCCGACATGGTATTGCACTAGTTCCGTCCGGCGGTGGAACGGATCTGACGACCGGCGCTCCGCCCTCAAAGCCATATGTACTTGTGAGGACGACTGCTATGAACCGCATACTGCAGTACGAACCTGATGAGATGGTGGTTGTCTGCCAAGCGGGCGTTACGCTTAACCAATTGCAGCAACTCCTTCGTGCCCACCATCAGCGGTTGGCATTACGGCTTCCCTTCGAGACAATCTCGACGATGGGAGGTATTGTATCCACCAATCGTGCAGGAGTATTGCGGGCGACCTACGGTGCGCCTCGCGACCTGCTTATCGGTGTAAACGCCGTAATGAGCGGCGGTAGGATGGTTAAGGGTGGCGGTACGGTAGTGAAGAACGTTGCCGGTTATGATCTATGCAAGTTATTTGCAGGCTCATATGGCTCGCTCGGCATGATTACCAGCGTTAATTTCAAGACTACCGTCGTGACCGACGAGGATGTCACAGTGATCTGGCGCGCTCCTAGTTTTAGCGCCGCAATGGACGCGGGGTTTCATCTACACCAAGCCCGTCTCTTCGCTGCGGGTCTTTGTGTGCTTAGCGACTTGGAGGGCGGCGGGCCTGTGATTGCGGCGTACCTGCAGGGAGTATCGGAACGCGTTAATTGGCAACGCAAATCAATGAGTGAGATTCTTCTAACTCTTGGATTTGAACCGGGAACCGAAGCCACAGTGACGCAGACTAGCGCGATTTTGGCGTCGATCAGCCCATTTAAACAATCAAACCTGCTCTGGTTAGCGCACTGTAGCATACTGCCAACGGAAGTTCCAACATTCGGCAATCAGATCACTGGTGATTGCGGGGCATCGCGCATTACCGTTCTTCCGGGTACCGGTGAGCTGTTTGTAACCGTGCCCAAAGGAACGGAATACTGGCCGTGGCAGCTTCAGGAGGCTTTACCGCCTGAAGGTAACGTCAGGTTCACGTTTGTCTCCCCAGAAGTTTTAGATAGAGGACAGGTGGAACGCTGGGGACGTCGGCTGCCTGCGGCAAAACTCCACCACGCCTTAAAATCGCATTTAGATCCCCACAACAGCTTCAACCCTGGCAGGTTTGTAGGCGGAATTTAGTTGATGTGTAAGTTTGGCGGTCGCGTCGGCATAGGTTGATTGCGCACCACCGATAACAGGTACTCAGCCAGAAGCTGACCATCAAGCTTGAGTTGCGCTGTATAAATACCCGCTGTGTTAATTGGCATCATCTGTAAGTTAAGGTGAATCTGTAAGGTTGCGAATTCCCCATTTACTAATCCCGCCTTCACGGCATTCCAATCAAACGGCAGTTCTGCCGGGGTAAATATGGGATTTCCAGCCGGATCCAGCACCTGCAAGGTAATTATACGAGGCTCCGGTGACGATACGCGCAAGCCAATAGCCACTGCAACATTGACCCCAAACGGTATTTGTGGGGCCGTAATTGCGGAATAAATACCAATAAGCGACTGTTTGTTTGTATTGGCTTCCGTGATGACCTGGTCACACAGAACGAAATAGCTGACGTGAACTGAACTTGACTCGTCGGACAATAGGATTCTCCTTGTAGTGAGTAAGCGTAAATTATTGCCGTGTTTCAGCAGAAACTGTTCTCACCCGCGCATCATCGAAGCAATTAAATCACTATATTTATTCGCCACAAACTTGCGCTTAACCTTCAAGGTAGGCGTGAGTTCGCCGCTTTCTATTCCAAATGGCTGTGGTGAAAGGCGAAAGTCTCTTACGCGCTCAAAATCAGCAAGATCCTGAGAGCAGTTTTCAATTTCCTTCTTGTACAGCTTGGTTACTTCTGGCAACCTTAGCAGTTCCGACGGCGAGTTTGCACTGAGTGAATTTGCCTGTGCCCATTCCTGCAGCCGGTCTAGTGCTGGTACTAGCAGTGCCACCACCGTCGGTTGGTTGTCGCCAAAAAGCACTGCCTCACTTATAAATGGACTACTTTTTAACTGTGCCTCGATTAATTGTGGAGCAACCTTCTTGCCGTTACTAAGTACCAACAGGTCCTTTTTACGATCGGTTATGGTGAGATATCCATCTGGAGACATCGACCCAATGTCTCCAGTGTGAAACCACCCGTCATTGTCAATGGTGTGTGCAGTGGCTTCGGCCTGATTGAAGTATCCGGGAGTTCTACCCTGTCCTCGAACCAGAATCTCGCCGTCTTGCGCAAATTTGATCTCCGTACCTGGCATTAAATTCCCAACTGTTCCAATGCGCTGCCGGTTTGGTCGATTGATTGCGATGATATTACATTCCGACATTCCATAACCCTCGAGTATTTGTATACCGATACCGAGGAAAAAACGGGCAGTTGCAGGTTTCAATGGCGCGCCGCCAGAGACACAATAGCGGAGGCGACCACCGGTGACTTGTTCACGGACCTTGCACAACACAAGCTGCTCAGCGATTCGGTGTTGAGCCGCTAGCACCGCGCCTATTGATTTACCATGAGATCGCAGAGCCGCAACTTGTTCCCCAATTTTGATTGCCCATTCAACCAGGCGCCTGCGGCGAGGCTCAAATTTCTGTACAGCATCCAGGAAGCGCTCATGCATTGACTCCCACAGCCGCGGCACACACAAAAGTACCGTTGGTCTCACCGATTTTTGAATCTCATCTGTGAGAGCAAGAAGACCAAGTGAGTAGACAATGCACGCTCCCATTCTAATGGGCATGTACTGGCCGCCGGATCTTTCTGTAATATGGCTGAGCGGTAGGAACGAGAGCATGATATCGCCAGGGCCGAGATCTGCAATGTGGTCCGTTATCACACCATCGCATGTTTGCAGCATATTGTTGTGCGTAAGCATTGCGCCCTTAGGATCGCCGGTGGTGCCCGATGTATAAATCAACGTAGCTACATCATCCGGTGAAACGCTTCGAGAAAGCTCTCGCAACTCGGTATCTGATGGGCCAGGTCTCTCGAGCAGATCCTTGTAGCTTATCCATCCGCAGTCGCCATCCGCAGACTCGAGGCTAATAACTGCTCTTAGGTCCGGAAGGTTATGTCGGATTTCTTCTACTTTGGCGCGTTGTTTTGAGTCGGAGACGAAAATAGCGGCTGCTCCAGAGTCCTGGAGGTAGAACTGTACCTGAGATGCGGGAAGGGTGCCGTAGATGGGGACGGTGATAATGCCGATAGCCTGGGATGCCAGGTCCGCAACTGCCCACTCCATGCGATTGTCATGAAACATTAGAGCAAATCTATCACCCCGTTTTAGACCCAACGCAACTAATCCGCGCAGCATTTTAACAACGATCGCAGCGAACTCGTTATACGAAAGAGTTTCAACCGGTGCATTTCTGCTTTTGCGTGTGCCAATTGCTGGGCTGTCGCCATGGGCACTCACAGTCTCCAGAAACATATCGTAGAGCGTTCTAGACGTCATGAAACAAAAATCCCCTGGAAAAGATTTATCGGGTTCCTAACATGAAGGTGCTGGCAGAGGTCAAGCGAATTTACGACAATTCCACCACGGTGACCATTACCCCTGCGGTTGGTTGCCTGGATTAGATGCAGCCCCATTGACCGATCCCGAGCCAGTTGAACTTTGGCCATTTTGTGTGGCACCAGACTGGCCGGACAAGCCATTATACCCGTTCGCACCTTGTGTGGGAGGTTGAGACTGCGGTACTTGAGGCACCGCATTGTTGGGTGCGTTGCCCGGCATCGTCGATTGAGGTACAGGTATGTAGCCTTCCTGTTGCGCAAGACCTTGAACATCTACTGGTACGAATGACGTGTGGAACCTCTCACCATCCACGAGTAGCAGGCCTCGCATTTGCAGGATGACTTTTGATGCGCCAGGTGCAAAGAGCGTAGCAGGGAACTGCGAAAGCGGGAAAAGCAGCTTATCGTCAAATTCTTGAGAGTCCGACGTGACCTGATGTTGAATTGCGAGGCTTAACTGCCCGTCCGGGTTAGCGAAAGCACTATGAGGGTCATTGGCCAAAACTGGCGACCCATCCGGGTAGTAGAAAAACACGGCGAGTGTCGCTGTGGATGAAGCATGCCCCAGGACGTTGGCACGAAGCCCAACTTGCAACAACGGAGCACCGGCGCCCTCCTGAACGCCACTTGGAAACGTTCGAATAGTGGAAGCGTCGGTTTGCGGAGGCGTGACGCTGCCCGCCATCGACGGCGCCGACTGCATTACTGCTGGTGGCTGCCCCGTGGTTGGAGCGGGTGATTGGGCCGTTCGCATTTTTATCGGCTTTTTAGGTAATTGCCTGTTGTGTTCAACGTGCCAAATAAAAAAAGCTGCACCGCCAAGCATGAGAAGTGCGATGATACTGCCCACCACAACAGGAAATGTCCTGGATGTCTGCTGCCGAGGCTTGGCTAAATTTGCACTTGCTATTTTCGGCACGGCACTACGCACTGTACCGGTATCTGGTAGTGATTGTGTGGTAAGTGTTCGCGTAAGCCTATCACGAATCGTTCGCAGTTCGTGGAACACCTCTTCCATTGAAGAGGGCCGCGATTCTGGGTCGATCTGCACGCAACGTGCAATCAGTTCTGATAGTTGGGGTGGTACGTCTGGATTTAACTGTGCAGCTGGCTTAAACTTAAACGGATGTTGCGACGGATCTACACCGGTTACCAGGTGGTGCATCGTCGCGCCAAAGGCATAGATGTCGGATCGCATGTCCGTTTGTTGACGACCGAATTGTTCAGGAGGTGAATAGCCCACGCTGCCAAGTAACGTGGTATCTTTGCCCGCTCCTTCGTTAAACCTGCGCGCAATTCCAAAATCGATCAGCTTCACCATTCCATCGGGTTGAAGCATGATGTTGGCTGGTTTTACATCTCTAAATATGACCGGTGGTACCTGCTCGTGCAGGTACGATAATACCTCGGCTATTTGCAGCGACCAGTCAACAACCCGTGAACAGTCAAGGCCTGCGGTACCCGATTGTCGTATCAGGGACTCTAGTGTGACCCCCTCAATATAGTCCATGACAAGATAAAAGCGGCCGTTCTCTATAAACGCATCTGTAACAAGAGGGAGGTTCGGGTGTTTAAGCTTTACTAGAAGAGTAGCTTCCTGCACGTATCCTTTAAGTTCGTCCTGAGTCTCCTCACTAGACGAGCGTTCAAGCTCCTTTATTGCCAGGAGCGTTCGTAGCTGTTCATGTTCAGCGAGGTATACCGTTCCCATGCCGCCACGGCCAAGAGATCGTAATATGCGGTAACGGCCGTTCAGAACGGCGTTATCCTCAAGACGGTGCGAATTCATGTACTCCAGCACTCCAATGGGCGGCTTTTCAAGTTGCTACTTTAGTATATTAATTCAAGTGTGAATAAGAATATACCTGCTAACCGGCCACACCCGCAGGTGTCTGTCCTCGGGTGGTCCTCACGATTGTCGGCTAGGACGGTTGAGTTTGAGCGAAATAAGAACAGACAGACGTTATTGGGCACGCGGCACACCGTGGCTTTGGCGCCCTGCAAGCGCCGCGGCCATGGCTAATTAGTGCAGAATGAAAACGGAAAGCCAACTCGGGCTGAACCATCTGCAAAAGGGCCTTGTGTGCTTTGGCCTCACCTAGTCGCTTCTCTATGAGACCGAGGCGCCATGCAACTCGAAACACATGCGTATCTACCGGCACGACTGGACGAAAGAGGGCGAAGCAGAGCACGATGGCAGCAGTTTTTGGACCAACACCTGGGAGCGTCTCAAGCCATCTCCATGCTTCATCATCAGTCAAACTACGCAGAAAGTCAAGTGAATACTCTCCGCGCTGGTTATAGATAACGTTCAGCACTTCCTTGATACGGACCGATTTGCTGTTTGCCAGCCCCCCGCGGCGAATAACGTCGGCAATCTCCTCAGCCGGAGCATCGGCGACTTCGCTCCAGCTACTGAAATGGCGCTTCAGCGACTCAAATGCCTGCATCGAGTTTATATCGGACGTGTGTTGGGACAGAATGCATGCTACCAGTTCATCCAGAGGTTCCAACCTGCCCTGTTTTAACGTAGGTGGTCCATACGTCTGTTCTAAGACATCTGTTAGGTACCGCGACCGTTCGTACTGGCTCAGCTGATTTTCGTCGGCTGAATTAGTGGCGTGAATGCTCTTCTTCATGTGTCAATAGTTTACCCGTTCATCTTTACCTAGTGATGGATTTGCATGGGAGGATCGGTTGCAAAACAATACTTGGAAGAAAATGGGGTTTGAAGCGCCATTGCTTCAAACCCCATAGAGGATCAGAGAGACATTACGAACGAACTATCGAACACCACTAGGCTTATACCGTGCTGCGGGCAGACATTATGCCGGTTCAAATACCGGAACATTAAGTGAGCGGGCACTAACTGGTAACTGTACGGCGCGAAAAAATGCGGGCTTATTTCCCACACTAGATGTAATGGCCATAAGCTAGTAAATGCACTATATTCGCGGATGCCAAGGTAGCGGAAATATACTCTTGCAACGTCTTGATGCAAACGAGCGGTAAGCCAATTACTTTGGTAAACCGAGCGTATGAAGGGGGCAGCAGATGGATTTTTCGCTCTTAAACAACCTGAACGCGATGGTTGCTAACTATTACCTGGGACAAACAAATCAGGCGATTGCGCAATCTGTACAACGACTTAGTACGGGATTACAGATAAACTCGCCTTCGGACAACCCGTCTGGATATATGATCGCCACCGGACTGCAATCGCAAATCGATGGGATGAACCAGGCAATATCCAATGTCCAGGATGCAAATAACATGATGAAAACCGCCTCTGGGGCGGTTACACAGATAACCACTCTCATTCAAAATATCAAAACCAGTGCACTTGACGCCCAGAGCAATAGCGCCAACGCAGGAGTCGACCAAGCCTCTATCACGCAGGCCCTGGCTTCTCTTAACAACATCGCCAACAACACCTACTACGGTAGTAACAACCTTTTAAACGGTTCTGTGGGTACCAGTGCTTCAGTGACGGCGCCGAATACCATAAGCAATGTGGTAATAGGTGGAACATTCGATGGAGGGGTTTCGCAAACAGGCGCAGCGACGCTCACAGTGACGAGCGCAGCAACTGCGGCAGTGGTTACTGGTTCAACGACCTATTCTAGCGTGAGTACCGTGATGCTTACCAGCGGTACGGTCACGATCAACGGACAGACCATCAACGTGTCCGCCGGTCAAACCGTACAGACCATGCTCGACAGTATTAACAGTGCCTCAAGTCAAACAGGCGTTACTGCGTCCTTTAGCTCAGGCAAGGTAGTACTGAACCAGGTAAATTACGGCAGTAACTTTGGAATCAACGAGTCAGAATCGTCCAGCTTAATCACAGGTGGTTCTGGTGCGTCGGTTAACGGTAGTAACGCAGTAGCAACAGTAACCGCGATGACGGAAATCAATGGCAGTGTACAGGCGGCGACAGTTACCTTCACCGGAGGGGTGCAGTCAGGGACGTCGGGTCTGCTGTTAACTGATGCCTACGGCAATTCCGTCACACTCACTAACAGCGGAAACAGTACTTCTACTTCCAACGCAAAAGTAGCCGCGGTGTCCAGTAACGCTGCTACATTTCAGATCGGTCCAAACGCGGGGCAAACAGCCAGCTTCTCATTCCAGAACATGCAAGCCTCGAATTTAGGAACTGGAATAGTTGCGGGGCAGTCGCTAAACAACATCGACGTGACCACCAGTCAGGGAGCAGCGAATGCAATAGCGATTGCTACCGCGGCGCTCACTCAAGCGACGAGTTACAACGCACAAATTGGCGGGTTCCAGAATGACACGCTTACGGCAACGCAAAACTACCTCAGTAACTCGGTTACCAACATAACTGCGTCCGTTTCATCCATCATGGATGTCAACGTTGCGCAGGAATCTACCAACCTGGCTAACTTGCAGAACTTGCAGGCAAGTGGAGTTGCGGCGCTGTCGGTAGCCAACAATATGGGGGCGATCTACACTAAGTTACTCCCATAATCCGTTTCTGTTGTCTTCGCTGGGGCGTTATAGCCGTACAGGCGATGGCCCAGCGAAGACTATCTGCAATTAGTTCGGCCTCCGTTTTAGTTTAGCGCTGGCTTGTGAATTCGTTTCCATACCTTCACACCAGAACGCGCATCCTGCCATACTAGCTGCCAGTGACTTCCATATTCCTTGAAGTAAGGCGCGAGAATGCGGTGCGTGACAAACCCGAAGGGCCAACTGTCTTCCACAAGATAGCCCAGGTTGTGGTGAGACATGTATGCCTTTTCCTGTACCTTTGCATTGTCAGTAGGCTCAATTTGCGTGGTGGGGTGCCCGGAATAGAGATGAAGAAGGTATGCGGGTTTTCCCATGACCAACTCGTTATGCGGCGTACTATGTTTCAACCACGCGCATGCAGCATAAAACCCACCTTCCGCAACAGTCCTGCCAAACGCGTAGCCCGTTACCCCCGCGCCCTTCTCACTTTTTATAGATCGAGCAAGTACGTTGGCGTAGTAGCCAAATAGAAGGCAGCAACTACCTATCGAGAGTGCAATTCTCCAGGCAGAACCCGGGATTTGGTCCAGAAGCTGTTGGAACGCGAGCGCCGCAAAGAGAAGCATGAATGGGACGATAGGAAAAAGGAATCTCGCGTTTTGCCAGGGCCACATTGCCGCTGTAAGCCAGAAGAGGATGGAAAAACCTACTGTAAGCCGCATTTCATTGCGCCATGCAATCCGTATTCCTGCTAGCACGGCAATACAAAGCGGGACAGCCACGATATAAAAAAATATAAGTAAAATCGAATGTGGTGGTGCCATAAGATAAAGTATCGCGCGTGGAATCATCCCGATATAGACCGGGAAGCCAAATTTCATGCGTGATGCAATGCCGAGCGGAGAAAGTGGAATGCGACCCGCATCCATCTTCATAGGATTGCGCAAGGTGAACTGATGCAGATAACTTGGATAGTGCATCCACGGATGTGTAGCGGCAATATGATGATTTCTTAACAGCCAGAGTCCTACGGAGCCAAGCGTCACCACCCAAGCGGCAACGGCCCATTTTCGACCATATCGAAGTTGGTAGTAGACCACTAACGCGATGAACAGCGCTACACCGCTGGTACGCATGGTAAAGCTAATCACAGCACATAGCAGTGCAAGGGCTTTTGCCCAAAAGCCAGGTTCCGGTTGCCCTTCGATCAAAGCGATGGCTCCTAAACTGAAGGCTAATAACGGTAAGTCCGACATCATCTCGTTACTATAGCCAATCACCGCGGGGCAGGCGCTATACGCGATCATAGTTGATACTATCAGCCAACGGCGGAGGCCGGAACGCTTCAACAACATGAACATCAACGGCAGTGTTGCTAGCGTCATCACCAGCAGAGTAGCCTTCATGGGAATCACAACAGAACCCGGACTCCCTCTGGTGAGCAATAGCCATGCCGCTATCATCGCCGGAAAGCCGGGTGGATAAAGAGTATCCAACGGCTTGGAGACCTCATTTATTAGCCGAAGGTCCCCGGTGCGCGCGATCGACTCGCCTAATACCATATACCTACCACTGTCGTCGGCGACGTTAAGATACGGTGTGACCTGTGACAACCACAGTGCTACGGTAACAATTGCGCAGAAGAGGAGTAGGTACACCGTCTGCTGTCTTGTGAAAAGTGGCTTCGTCACTAATTCCTGATCATTTTTTTGTAAAACTGCCATTGCTGCTTTCTACCAGTCGAGAACACTTCCATCTGCACGGCGAGTGACCGGTAAGTATGCCCTTTGGTATGGATATTTCTTTGCTGCCTCTTCGTTTATGTCATTGCCCAATCCGGGAGTATCAGCCACATTAAGATACCCGTCACGGAATGTAGGAGCACCAGGAAATACTTCGTTTACGGCATCCGAGAAGAATACCATCTCCTGCACACCGAAATTCGGAAGCGAAATGTCAATGTGCACGTTTGCAGCGTGGGTAGCGGGGCCGATGTCCCCAGGGCCGTGCCATGCAGTTTGAACGTGGAACGTCTCCGCAACCGCTGCGATCTTGCGTGCTTCTGTTATCCCGCCTGCGTGGCCAATGTCGCATCGAATGTAGTCGATGAGCTGTTCTGTCAGGAGCGGTAGACAGTCCCAGCGAGAGTGTAGCAGCTCACCCATACCCAGCGGCGTGACACTGTGCTGCCGAATTAGCCGGAAACTTTCAAGGTATTCGGGCCTCAGTGGGTCCTCTAGAAACAGAATGCGATGAGGTTCTAGCTCGCGAGCCAACCGCGCTGCCTGTATTGGCGTAAGTCGCTCATGGACGTCGTGAAACAGCTCCACTTCGAAGCCAATAGCGTTTCGCAGGTGATCGAATAGTGCCGGGATGGTGCGTAGGTAGGGTGAGGGCTCCCATTTCTCAACGGAGGGCATGCGTCCTCCATCACCTTGTAAATTTCCTGGGTGTTCTGTGAGAACTGACGCCGCGGAACCTGCACCGCCAACTCCGTAGGTACCGACAGAGCCAGGAATTGCGACCTGCGCTCGTACCACCTTAAATCCTTTCGCCACGGCTGCGCGAACTCTGTCTTCAGCCTCTATAAAATCCCGGCCACCGGCGTGAGTGTAGGCCAGCGCACCAACCCTTGTGCGGCCGCCCAACAATGAATAGACTGGCATTCCGGCTAATTTGCCTTTAATATCCCATAGTGCGATATCTATGCCTGCAACAGCAGTCATCTGTACCGGGCCGCCACGCCAGTACGAGCCTCTGTACAGTGATTGCCATATATCTTCAATTTGCCCAGGATCGCGGCCAATAAGCAGAGGAGCTATATGCTCTGAGATCATTGCTGCGACGGATAATTCGCGGCCATTTAAAGTGGCGTCGCCCACACCGTAAAGCCCTGGTTGATCTGTCAGGATCTTGACTGCAACGTAATTCCTGTCTGGGCAGGTAACAACCACCCGCACTTCAGTAATTTTCACAATGTATGCTCCATAAGAGGTGTTAGCGGGTTATTCATCCCAACGCCCGGTTAATCCTGCCTCGTATTGGAGACGAGATGGGGGCTGTACCGGGCGGTTATTAGCGCACTAGTGAGTTGAAACCCGCACTATGCATGCGGGATATAGAGGAACGGTCTGTTTGTATCGCACAGCTATCACAGTTAAAAGCGAGAAAATAAAAAATTTTGGTAAACGCCGGTGTACAATGTGGTGAATTAGGAGTAATCTGGTTGGCAATATGCTACCATACGTGCAACGATTACAAAGTTGGAGGTTTCGTTATGCAATCGACATCCTGGCGGAATAGTGTTGTTCTGTCAGCCGTTCTGCTTGCGGTTGTTGCGCTCGCCGGTTGTACCAACAAGGGTGCCCAAACTCCCGTCGGCGGCCTTACTCCTGGTGCAAAACCCGCCGCACTGGAGTTGCCAGAGCCGGCGGAACCTGCAATTGCCATACCATCGGCACCTGCCAAGAAGAATTACCGTATTGGCGTTAGCCTGCTTACCCAGGACGATCCATTCTATATCGCACTGAAACAGGGCATGGTCAAGGAGGCTGCCGCTGAGCATGTAACATTGATGCCCCTTTCCGCCGACAAGGATTTGAACAAGCAGATCAATCAGGTTCAGAATTTCATCGCTCAAAAAATGGATGCCATTGTAGTTTGTCCTGTGGATAGCGCCGGTATTATTTCTGCCGTGCAGGCCGCAAACAACGCTGGAATTCCGGTATTTACCGCGGATATTGCGTCCGACGGCGGCAAGGTGACCTGCCATATCGCATCCGATAATGTGGCGGGAGGTAAGCTGGTAGGGGAGTATGTTGTGAAGAACCTGCTCCCTAAGGGTGGCAAGGTGGCAATTCTCGACCTCAAGACAGTTACAAGCGTTCAGGACCGGGTTCGCGGTTTCAAGGAAGCTCTGGCTGCTGCACCGAATATCAAAATTGTTGCGGATGAGGACGTTCCCAACGCTACTCGCGAGAACGCGGTTGACAAAGCGACAAATCTACTCACGGCAAATCCGGACATCAACGTCATCTTTGGGATCAATGATCCCGTAGCATTGGGTACGCTTTCTGCCCTGCAACAGATGAACAAAAGCAACGTGGACGTTGTCGGCTTTGACGCGACGCCTGAGGCGCAGAACTACATATCCTCTGGCACTAGCCCTCTAAAGGCGGATGCAATTCAATTTCCTGATCTAATCGGTAAGACTACAGTTGATGCGATCGTGAAGGATCTCAATGGCCAGCCGGTGCCTGCGAAAATCCCGATACCGACGGGTCTGGTAACCGTGAACTCGTTTAAGAAGGGCTGATTTACGGACGCGATTATCCTGTTAACACCATGAATTCCGAAAACACATCCACTACCAGCCTGCCCACCATACCCGAAGGGATGAAAAAAGGCAAATCCAAGATAAACCTGCGCCTGGGGCCAAACGCGGGTATTACAGTTGTTCTGCTGGTTATACTAATCGGTTTAGCTATAACCACACCAACTTTCCGCCAGTTAACCTCATTTCAAAATCTGGCGCAACAGGTGTCCATCTATTCCATCATCGGCGTGGGGATGACCTTTGTTATTATCACCGCGGGTATTGATCTTTCGGTAGGTTCAATACAGGGACTGGTGGGCGTGATCACTGCGGGAATTCTAATGAGCCCCACGGTCGTTCAGCGGTATGGATCTGGCGCAATGGTGCTCGCTGTGATTGGCGGCACCTGCGCGGGGCTGGCTGCTGGGCTGTTTAACGGCCTTGCAATTACCAAACTGCGAATGCAACCGTTCATTGTTACCCTGGCAACCATGTGGGCATTTCGCGGATTTGCCGAAGTGCTCACTAATGGCTCACCTATAGGAACCGTGCCTCCGGATCACGCAATGGCAGCGGTAAGAAACAACATTCTGCAAAACCAGTTTACGATGATCGGCATGGGATACATTGGTCCAATACCAATTTCGGCCCTAATGGCACTTGCCATCATTCTGGTGGCACACCTTGTACTCAGCCGTTCCACTTTTGGACGCCACGTATATGTCGTGGGCGCCAACCGAGAGGCGGCAAGACTTGCTGGAATTGATGTCGATCGCACCCTCTTGTGGGTCTACACCATCTCGGGGCTTCTCTCGGCACTCGCCGCTATCATCCTTATGTCGAAGCTAGTCAGCGGACAGCCGACTGCCGGCCAGGGCTACGAGCTTTATGCAATAGCAGCCGTGGTGGTAGGAGGTGTAAGTCTATTTGGTGGCACAGGTAACATCATTGGCAGCGCCATCGGTGCTCTCATCATAGCTACCATCAATATGGGGCTAGACCTGCACGGTATATCGGCGTTCTGGCAGCAGATTGTTACGGGGGGGCTCATACTCTTCGCCGTGCTGATAGACGAAACGGTACGTAGGCGCAAAGAGTGATGACTAGATAGAGCGACTTGCGTTGGCCCGGCGACACACCACATTGGTGACATTGTGCCGGGCCAATTTTTATTCGACTGTGACGCTTTTTGCCAGATTCCTTGGCTGGTCAATGGGGCAGCCACGACGAAGAGCAACGTAGTAAGCTAGCAATTGCAACGGTACAATTGTCAGCATCGGCATGAGCTCATCCGGGCAATCCGGAAGTTCGATCGTAACCTCAGCGTTTTCGGGACTCGGTTCTCCTTGAGGGATGAGAGCGACCACTGCTCCGCTGCGCGCCGAAACCTCTTTCAAATTACTCAGCATCTTCTCAAACGTGCTGCGCTGCGTACACAGCCCTATTACCGTAACGCCTGGTTCCACCAATGCCAGCGGGCCATGCTTCATTTCACCAGCCGGATATGCCTCAGCGTGAAGATAGGAGATTTCCTTGAGTTTCAATGCCGCCTCTAAAGCGGTAGCATAATCATAACCGCGACCCAGGAAAAAGACACCGGAGCTCTCTGCAACGACTGCGGACAGGGCATCCATGCGCGGCGCGAGGTCCACACATTGCTCCAGCCAGTCTGGAAGTGCGGCAAGCGCACGTCGGATCTCCAGCTGCAGGTTAGCAGTTTCTGGAGCGCGCTTCTCAGCGAGGTAGAGGCCTAGCAGCGTGAGAGCGGCAAGTTGGGCGAGATAGGCTTTGGTAGATGCAACGCCGATTTCCGGTCCTGCCTGTGTTATCAACCGTGCATCTGCCTCACGGGCAAGCGAACTGCCAATTACGTTGACCACGCCTAGTGTAACGGCATTACGACTCCGCGCAAGGCGCAGGGCAGCCATGGTATCTGCAGTCTCGCCAGATTGTGATATTAGCACTACCAGTGTATTTTCATCCAATATGGGATCGCTGTACCGATACTCACTTGCCACGTGCACTTCTACTGGCTGCCGTATGAGCTGTTCAAAGAGTCGGCGCGCAACTACGCCTGCATGGTAGGCAGTGCCGCATCCTATTAGGCACACGCGGTTTATCGCTGCAATACGCTCCGGATTTAAGCTCAAATCATCCAGATTTATGCTGCCATCGTTGGCAAGTCTTCCTCGCAGCGTATCTCGCA
>DAIDKH010000061.1 GCA_027450145.1 Chthonomonadaceae bacterium
ATGCAGGACTATGAAGCTGGTGTGAACTATGCCAATAGCGGCGATATACGGGATGCCAGCGCGGCCTTTAATGACGCGATTGCCGCGTCGGCAAATTCGGCGGGAGGCGTCGCGGCACAGGCCGCACTCAATAGTTTATACCCAAATAATTGAGAGCTTAGTCCTATTCAAACTGGGCTGGTTGGGCGGTCAGTTTGAATTTTGCTTCTGAATTGTAGTTAGAAATAACGCGTATTCTGTTGTATAAATCGGCGTAATTTGGCCTTATAACGGTCAATTACACGCGTTCTGGTGCTAAGCCGCGCTCTGCCACCAGGTATGCCCGCAATGAGCAGGTAATTCGTGTTGCAGTACCAGCTATAATAGGACATGTGCTCCAGCTTAGAGGTCCATTCCTACCACGGCGCAGAGGGCGTGGTTTGTACTTTGAACGGCAGGATCCCAATGGTGGTTGTACAAATATTTCACTGCATAAGCCAATGCGGTTGCAGAAAAGCTCGTCCGGAGGCACATTCTGAAGAGTATCACCTCATCGTCAGCTTGCTGGAGACAGGCGTTTGCCCGTTTGTTGTTGAGAACTACGACCCCATCAACGATTGAATTTAACTCCGCCAGTACCGTTATACGGACACGCGCATTGGCCGCACGGTGCCTTTGCCCAAATTTTGTATCACTAACCACATCCTGGCGTAATCGAGTGGTGATGCCGTGACCATCGCTGTACCAGCCGACACATTTACAAAGATTCGCCTCGCACATCGTTGGTATCCTGTGTCCGTCACTCATCACGACCTGCCTCTTGTGGGCCTGCCGAAGGATCTTATCGGATCGACAATCGTACAAATTACCGATGTTCACTGTGGCTATGGCGACACAGACCCGGTTTACACCTGGCTCGAGAAAGAGGTAAACAAGATAAACCCCGCTGCAATGTTGTTTACGGGGGATTATGTTGACGATCATTATAAAGGACCTGGCTACCCATTGAGCCCGCTGCTTTCCCGGCTTAGTTGTAACCGACCAGCATTGGCAGTTTATGGCAATCATGATCACCGACGGGGCCTTATGGAGGCAGCTAGCGGCCTGCGGGAAGCACAAATTCGCGTATTGGTAAATGAGAGTGCAGAGCTAATACCGGGCCTATGGGCTGCGGGTGTGGACGATATGTACGAGGGAAAACCGGACCTCCCTCGCGCGCTAAGTTTGTTGCCATCTGATCGTACGTCACTACTTCTCTCACATAACCCTAGCGCCATTGAAAATGTTGCCAGCAATAATGTGGTTGTATTTAGTGGACATACCCACGGCGCACAGATGCGCCTTCCCTTCCCGTCCCCTGAGGTTGTGTGTCGTATCCATCTTCGTTGCAACCAGGTAATGGGTTGGTACAATAACGACCATGCCAGGTTGTACATCTCGCGAGGTATCGGCGTTACCGGATGGCCTCCAATACGCATAGCTTGCCCTGCAGAACTCGCAGTGTTTCATCTCAGTAATGCAAGTGAGAGTTTCAACACCCGTTCAATTGGTAAGCCCGTACGGTGAGACACAATCTCGATGATATTCGTAGATTAGTGGGCCTCCATACCTATACGTTCGATATAGAGTCGGTAAAGTACACAATAGAGGCGGTAGAGTCTCAAGACGCGCTTTTAGACTGCGTTGAAGGTGATGCCGAGCCGCCTTATGGCCTATTGCTCTGGGAGTCGGCGCTCGCTTTAGCGCACACACTCTCGCTCAATGACGAACCTTGGATGGGTAAGGACGTTCTTGAACTGGGATGCGGCACCGGTCTGCCGGGATTGGTATGCGCGCGATTAGGCGCAGGTGTCGTGCAGACCGACATGCTGTCCATTTACATTAGGCTAGCACAGCACAATGGCGGTCTCAACGATAGGCCAAACATTCGCTACCACATTTCTAACTGGGAACAATGGAACACGCCGGGGACTTTCGATGTCATAATTGGCGCTGACCTGTTCTACGACCGAAGAGTGCATCGCGATCTCGCGACTGTAATCAGCCGATCACTAAAGCCCGGTGGCACAGTTATTCTGGCAGATCCACAGCGTATATCAACCCCGGGGTTTCTGGATATCATGAACGTAGGAGGTTGGCAGGTATCTACCACAGTGGTCAAAGTCCATGCGCTGCACGACTCTCCACCCAATCCATTGTTAAGGGAAATCGACATTCATCGGCTATTCAAACATCACGTGGTATAAATCAAAGTTGGTGTCTTCGACGACTGTTGACGCCCACATTGCCATAATTTCCGGCGCACTTAAGGAGTAACTGCTATGGAACTGGCACCTATTCCCGGTACTGACCTTTGCGTTTCCAAGATATGCCTCGGTACCTCGCAAATGGGTACTGCGATCTCCGTTGAGGAGAGCTTCTCCTTGCTCGATATGTTTACAGGGCACGGCGGTAACTTCCTCGACACAGCTCATGTCTATGGTGATTGGGTCCCGGATATTGAGCGCAGTGCCTGTGAACGAACATTGGGAATGTGGCTTAAGAGCCGAAACAATCGCGAGACGGTTATTATCGGCACCAAGGGTGGTCATTGGACATTCGACGCACCGCACGTTTCTCGCGTCACACCAAAAGAGATCGTAAGCGACATTGATGCGAGCCTTCGTTGCCTTGGAACCGATTATGTCGATCTCTACTGGTTGCACAGAGATGATGCCTCGCAGCCCGTTGAGGAACTGGTGCAATGCCTTGAAATGGAACGTCTGGCTGGTAAAATACGATGGTACGGGGCCTCAAACTGGTCTGCACCACGGATGATAGAGGCGCAAAACTACGCAGTGAGCGAAGGTATCCCAGGTTTCATTGCGACGCAAGTCTACTGGAATGCTGCGGCACTAAACGCCCATCCGTTTTCAGATCCCGGTACACGATGCATGACGAGAGACCTGTACGAATTTCATAACAAAACGGGCGTAGCTGCAATACCTTACCAGTCACAAGCCGGCGGCCTGTTCACAAAATTGGCAGGCTGCCACAACACACCCGACGATTGGCGGCCTGCCCCACAATTCGACATTCAAGAGAACAACCGTCGATTGGCCGCCATTGTTAAACTCATGGATGAAACTGGGCTAACAATGACACAGACCGTACTTGCATTTCTACTCTCTCAACCGTTTGCCACGTTCCCAATAGTAGGATGCCGCTTGCCGGAACAACTGCGAGACTCACTTGCGGCAGGATCAGCGGTACTGTCAAGGGAGCAGTTACAGACAATCACCCGCGTTCCGTGGCACAACGTTTAACACCTCGCCACTTTCCAATACATAATTAAGTTTTCGACAACTAGTTGCTGTAGGGCTGTTAGTTAATGCCCAACGGAGTCGTTCCTCATTCCATCACGACCGTGGCGGCCCAATTTAAGGCCAACAATATAGTCGCTGCAAAAAGCAGTAGTCTCAATTATCACCAGGTCCAAAAAGATCATGACGTATCCTCCGGGTGCATCGTGAGCAAAGAGAAGTCTAACCACCAATAACACTGCGGGAATTCCCAGGGTCTTTATGAATACACGAAGCGCGTCTTGGCTCCACGCTCCTACTGCCCCTATTACCAATCCAAGGCATGCCATCGCGATCCACCACATAGATTTTACTCCCGGAATTTCACAACAGTAGCCCCATCTCCGCCATCGCGTTCGGCAGCTACCCCAAATTCTGCTACAGAAGGGTGACCGGCGAGGGTCTCATGAACAATCCGCCGTAGCGCTCCCGTGCCTTTGCCATGAACAATCCGCGCCTGTTTTAGCCCCGCGGTATAGGCATCATCAAGATACTTATCTAGCAACATCTGCGCCTCTTCTGCTCGAAGGGCACGCAACATTAGTTCGGGTGCTATTTGCATTGCCTTTCTCAGAGCGATTTCGGACGCCCCACTTTTCTGTGCAATCCCTTTAGAGCCCTTCAGTTCCTCCTTAACCTCGGTCGCCTTCAATGGCCGCAGCTGCTTCACAGGAAGTGTCGCACGCATAACTCCAATTTGCACTGCCACTACGCCATCCTTCGGATCGCTGGTTAGGCTTCCGTCAAGGTTGAGGGTAGTGATCCGTACATGGTCTCCCTTTTTGAATATATGGCCAGCATCGAAGGGAAGCATCTCCTCTTCCGGTGGCGGAGACGGCGCTAACGAACGAACCGCGTCTACCTGTAAATTCGTAAGCCGTTGCTTCACAGAATTTCCCTTGCGGCTACCTTTGTTCAGTTTTTGCAGTTCCTGCAGAATGTTATCTGCTTTCACCGCAGTCCTGCGTACAATCTCCCTCGCCTCATCCTGCGCCTGCTGCTTTACCGTTCGTTGTACATCCGCTATCTGACTTACGCGCTTTTCATACTCATCGCGTGCCTTAACGGCCGCTGCCCTGGCAACATGCGCCTCCCGCTCTGCCTTCGCTGTCCGTCGTCGCGATTCTTCAATCTGTTCGAGAAGTTTCCCTGTTTCCAACTCGCGATGAGAAATATGACCGCGTGCGTTATCGATGAGCTCTTGATCTAATCCTAATCGAGCAGCTATGTAGAGAGCATTAGACGAGCCTGGAACGCCGAGCAAAACTCGGTAAGTCGGGGCCAACGTCTCTCGGTTAAACTCAACCGACGAGTTCTCTACGCCAGCCCGGGAATAGGCATACTCCTTCAGCTCGCCGTAATGGGTTGACGCCACGACCCTCGTGTTTTGTTCAAGAAACCTGTCTAGGATCGCGCGAGCTAGAGCTGCACCCTCGGCAGGATCTGTACCAGCACCAATCTCGTCCATTAGTACAAGAGCGTTGCCCGTAACATCGCGCAAAATACGCACGATGTTCGTAAGATGCGCACTGAACGTTGAAAGACTTTGCCGAATATCCTGCTCATCACCGATGTCGGCCCACACCTGATCTACAATGGCTATTTCACTATCTCGTCCTGCAGGGATCTGCATACCCGCAAGCGTCATTACCGTTAGAAGACCCAATGTTTTAAGGGTGACCGTCTTACCACCTGTGTTGGGACCAGTGATAAGCAGTGTAGTAAATCGATCCCCCACTTCTATGTCAATGGGTACAACGTTGTCCCCTAGCAAAGGATGCCTGGCATCGAACAGCCTGAAGATTCCCCTGCGGTTCAGTGCAGGCTCCACAGCCTGCATTCGTTCTGCAAGCACCGCCTTTGCATGAATGACGTCCATATGGCCAAGAATAGAAAGCATCTTGACCAATTCAGCATAATGCCCAGCAACCATGCTCGACAGTTCACGCAGGATACGATCAATCTCCTGCTCCTCACGAAGAGCAAGCTGCTTCAATTCGTTGCCCAGCTCCACCACCGAAGCAGGTTCCATAAATACGGTCGCCCCAGATGACGAGGAGTCATGCACCAGACCACCAAACGCCCGGGCGTACTCGGCTTTAACGGGTATACAGTACCTGCCTTCGCGAAGTGTTATCACACTATCCTGAATGTACGTACGGTACTGCTCGCTGGAGATTATGGCCTGCAGCCTATCCGATAGCCTACCCTGTAGCTGTTTTCTGGTCGCCCGCACTCTCGCTAGCTCTGGCGATGCACTGTCCTTCACCTCGCCTGTTTCAGCGAGTGCACCTTCGACTCTGCTTTCAAACAGCGGAGCAACCGGGATATTGCCTGCCATTTCCGCAAGGATGGGAACCACATCACGCCGGTTTAACAGATGTTGCCGCATGCGGCGAGCGGCCTCCACCGTGCCACGCGTGCGAACCAATTCCATCCCTGTAAGGCACGTTCCAATGCGCGCGCGTTCCAGCGTTTCACGCAGATTGTGAATGCCGCCGAGAGGCATTCCACCAAATTGGTCCCGCAGCAGTCGCGCTTCACGTGTCTCCTGCAAACGTCTTAAAACGGTCTCGGGGAATGGCAAGGGCTCTAGCTGCAATGCGAACTCGCGGCCAAGTGAACAGGATGTGCACTCTACCAACATTGCAATAACACGATCAAATTCTAAAACACGTAATGAATGAGCGTCCATAAATCCTCACTGCCAATCGGGGCAGTTATCACAACGAATCTTAACATCACCACTATTCTACGCTACAGATACGTCATTTGCTAAATGATTTACTCTAAACACAACAAACGTACAGAAGACCAATACCGTAAACGGCATTGGTCTTCTGTACGAGTATCAATGCAAGTTCGCTAAACTCTTTTGATATAGGTCATTGGCGGACGCTCATTCCTGCCCTTGCCTTTGGGGTTAATTCCGGAAAGGTAAAGCGCAGTAGCATACACATCGCCGTGATCGGGCAACCACGCCATGGGAGATGGTTTGCGGCCATTTAATAGCTCACCGGTAACAGGGTGAAAAGCTGGATCCATAGATCCGTCTGCCATAAGTGGTATCGGCATATGGGTAACAGAACCTACGCCACCCCACTGAGTATTCCCACGAACGTTCGCGCCCAGGAAAGCAGCGGAAGTAACATGCCAATGTTGTGACACGTCCTGCCCATTGATCATGTCTGTGATCTTGTTCATGGGTATCTTCATTGATTGTATACCGGACACGTCGCCGCTAATTGTTCGGCCAAATTCCGATGTTATGACGATATTTGTAAAATCCCATAGGCTCTTCCCGGTATTTTTGTACGGTGTCGACTTCAACAGTTCCACCAGAGTTGTGAGCGGCTGCCACACCTGGGGATTCATCATGCCCAGTTGATCCGTTTGACCATAAGGTACTTTTCCGTCTGGAGACCATAGGGATCCCCGACCGCGGTGGCTGTCAAATTCGCGAATATTGCGAGTCTCAATGAAGAAGCATGTAGAAAGCCCCGCTCGCATGAGCTCATATGCCATCATTGCCTGTACGTTGGTAGCCGGCGTAAACTTTGTGCGCGCCTTCTGATTGTTTACACTGGTGTAGGTGATTAGTTCGTCCTCTGGTTGAACGTTGAATTTCTGCTTCAGCACAGGATCCTGAAACAGAGTATCAAGCATTGACCGATTGAGGCCACCACCGCTATTAGCAAGGTTCTGGTAGATGCCTAGAGCCGAGTTGTAGCTTTTTACTGCCTCCATCGAACAGTCTTTTGTTAGTTGAGGTGACAACTCGTCCACAAATTTGTTCACCTGCTGATTGACTACGTTAGTAGAAGATGACTGCATACGCAACAAAAAACGGCGTAGGTTCGACGGTGTTCCCGCGTAAATAGTGTGCGCCCAGGTTGGACCCAGATCGGCATAAAAGCCTTTACGGCCAGTATATTGCTGTTCATTCAGCTCGCCGTCTGCTAGCCACCAAAACCAACCAATATTGGGAAGCAGGTAAGGGCGGCCGTACTGCTCGGCGAACGCTTGCATTACGTCCCGTTCGTCTGGTTGGCGATCATCCGTGAGGACAAGGTTGTAATGCCCCATATGGCAATTTAGGCGCTCACCCGAATGAAACTCTCCGGTTGACATGGAACTTAGTACTGCCATATCATTGAAGAGCGACGATCCAGCCTCAGCAAGATAACCGTACCGCAGATTACCCTGCTTGTAGATACCGTAGTTAGCCTCGCCAAATTTCAGTACGCGGTACATCTCATCGCTGATCTTATTGTAGGGTAGTCGATGAATGACATTGTTTGCGGTAAGAAGCGGGCTAAACATATCAAATGAGTCCCAGCCACCTTCTACATACCAATAGATCAGGAAATGTGGGTCATCGCCCTCCTTCGCTTTGTCGGCAAGCAGCTCCGTCGTCTTTTTGCCGAGCACAGGCGCACCGTATGCATTGAAATAGCTTAGAAGCTCCAGGGCCCCGACCGCAGCTGCTGAGGTAGCGGCTCGCCCTAAGAGGCCACGTCGGCTTACGCGTTGTGCGGCAGCAGGATGGAGCGCTGGGGCAGCCTCGAAGTGCAACTCCGGATCAATCTCGCATGAACCATGAACAGTGTCGAACTCGTAATTCATCCGTCTATCCTTCCTGCAGTGTTATCCGCAAGCTTATGCAAATCGCTCATATGCGCACGGGGATGGCTGGCACTCCTACTGGTGCCATTCAGGTATTCCGGACTGAGTATAATCGCCTTTATAAGGCCTTGAATATCTTCGTGGTTCTTCTTCTCAGTAAGCCATAGCTTGCGATACAGCGAACGTTCATCACGGTTGTAACGCATTTCTCTACCGAAGAAGAACACAAAGTGGGTCTGAATCATCGTTCTAATGAACATCTCGGTACGTGATGCAGTCTCGGCAAAGGCCTGCATTCCTTCGCCTCGATACGGGTAGGAGGGCACGAGATCGTGATCGGTATCGTCGATAATGTGCCCACTGGCATCGCGAAGGTGGTAAACACCGTCATCCGTATAACGAGACCTCTGGAAAGCGAGCGGTGTTAGTAATTGGTGGCACGTGAAGCATACGGTACCGGGAGTGGTGGTAGACGTTGCAGTAATTCCTTCGCGCATCTTTATTATCGACTCTGGAACGATGAACACGTAGCCCAAGAACTTCTCACACACCTGTGCCGAGTAGTTAAAATGCGGGAGGCTAGGTTTGCCCTCAATGAAGCCCTTCATAGTAAGCACACCGCTGTGGCCGGCATATTCTGGTCGTGGTACGCGCTGGCCGTCAGGCGTAATAGTATAGTTAGCGGTAAGAATTTGCGAAAATGGCTTGTGGTTTAGAGCGATCCACGTCCAAAGCCGCACTGGTTCATCATCAGTAGTGCTGCCGTGGCTCTCAAGGTACAGTCGAATTCTGCGGAAATAGAAATCCGCAAACGCCTGCGACTTAAGATAGTGGTTCACCATGGCAGCCAGCGAAACGTTGTGGTCTACTTCATTAATCTCAGTGGTAGTAGGCGGCCTGCCAACAAGATCCTGAGCAATTTTGACAAGTTGAAGCTGCCGTCGTATAACTGGATTCTTCTCGTATTGAAGGGACAGCGGACGAGTGAACAGAAAGTCCGGATGGCGTATAAGTGCCTGACACAGGCCCTGCCAAGCCGCTTGCCCGGGCTCCATTGGCTCAACTCTAAAATACGGTTTAAGCGTATTGCCGTTCATGATGTGAACTCGGGGTCCACCAATCTGCTGCCATGAAACCGTCAATGGCGTATGCTGGACGTCGTAAGAACCTGTTGCATCCAAGACTGCAACAGCACCTGGATGAACGCTCACTGGCGTTACAATGCGCAATATCGGGGAAGATTTAACTGCCCGTATCTCAATAGGCACACGCGTATCGTTCTGTACCGCGGCCGGGTAGCTTAGCCCGGCGCGGTAGAAGGTACCGGCGGCAAATCCAGGTGCCGTTACTGGGTTATAGAGCAGATGGAGTTTGCCCTTCAATGCGGCGGTATTGTCATCAGAAACAACTCGCTTACCGATCGGCACAAAATACGAGTAGTCTGGCTTGACATACTGCTTCCACGCAGCTTGACCGTCGGCTTTATCCGCAGTAATCTGGATCTGACCCTCGGGTGGTGATTTGAACGGTGCGTACTGATCAACGTGGTCACTCTTTGCAGGGGTAAAAATGGCTGCGTCGGCGGCAACAATGTGATGCGTGCCGGCATTGCTAACGTAGAGACCGCTCCCGGTGCCAAACTGAAATAGCGGGCTGAATGTGCGTACGGCAATAGTATCATCGGTCTCGTCTAGCTGGAACGAAGCTGTGCCCTGTGCAGGAATTGGTGGTGCGGCGGGAGTTACTGCAGAACTAGGATCATGAGAGGCAACAGTTACAGGAACTGAACCGCACAATGGGCCTTCCCACACTACGCCTGACGAAGATTTCACCGGCCTACCTGGCTGGTACTTCCAGAGGACGGCTATAAGATATTTACCGCTAGCCTTCACATCGAGAGGAAATGTAATCTGGCACTGCCCCTTGTGAGCGCCGTCATCGGTATAACCCGGTACACCGTTGGCGTACTCCATGCGCCAGGCGCCTTCAGGAACAACCCCAGGGGTCTTTACATCAGTCACTGCAGCCGGTCCATCGGGTGCCGGACCCTGTACCAGGATACCGTTAACAACAACCTGCCCCTGGGTGCCAGTGTTTGCAATTACCACATGCTGGTTACGATCCCCCGCCATTAGGTGAAACGTTCCCAACACCTTCATCGCAGAGTGACCGTCTGGGGACTTCATCGCACAATCGTTCTCGTCTAGTAGAGAATTAACCTCCCCAAGCGGACCGTTGTGCAATGGTATTGCGCATTCCCTGGTGCTAACCAGTTCACTTCCGCAGCGCGCCGTTAAGCGGAATTGCAGGGAACTATTCTGCTCATTCAACTTGCTCTTCGAGGCGTAAATTGCCTGTATCAGCTTATAACTGGCCAGTATCTCTGCTGAAGTAGGTGGACGAAATAACATGCGATCGTAAATGAGTGTGATGTTATGGCGATATGCCGCGGATGGTGCCTTGGCAACCGGGGCGGGCAGATTTGTCTGTAAACCTGCAAACGGTCCAGTGGAGTCCAGGTACGCGCGAGCAGCAACATCCGCTGCCATGGTGTCTAGTGCAGAGAGGTACTCAGCACTGGGAGTGGACGACTCGTTAAACCGGGTAATGTAGTCTGCCCCACCAAATTGAGCCACATTCCTTTCCCACAGGTTGACGCCTTCACGGTGCCATCGATCATGGAAGATCGTGTCGATCTTGTTTTTCAACTGATAATATGTCAGAAAGGTATTGTCGCTGCTCTGGCTTGGAATTGGACCCGAGTACTTGGCTAACAGAGTTCGCGGAAATTGAAAAATTGAAGTTTTTGCGACTGGAGTTTTGGCATGACCAGCATACAGCGCGTCGCAGAAGCTTCGTAGCGTGTCACACTCAGACTGTGACCATTGATGATACGGCGACGGGGGCATCCTGTTGGCGGCAATGGGGGAAGCAACCTTTGCTAGTAGCGATGTGGGGCTTTCAGGATCTAGGAAACCGCCAGCTAGTAGAACATTGAATGATTGCGATGCGTTACTTGCAAAATGGAGTGACGAGGGATTACTGGATACGTGACATTGCGTGCAATTACGTGTAAGTAACGGCCATATGGTTTTTTGAAATCTGGTCTCGAAGACAGTCACAGTTTCGGCAGGAAATCCCGCAACTCCCGTGGACTGAGCCGCTCCTGACGCCTTGGGACCAAGCAACACACAACACAACCCCAGCACTGCACTGGTTGTGGCAAGTGCGGCAACGCGCACTATGGTTGTGGTACGCAATATTCCACTCCTAACTGGCCAAAATTAGCCAAAACCATGGCATGCACAGGCATTAAATCGGTTTAATACCATTGCACAACTTATGGTACGTATTATATGGGGAAATGTCTCACAAAATTTGCTAAAGATTTGCAAATTCTACTTAGAAAATCTGGGTAAATTGCAAACCAAATTGCAGTTCGTTAGCAACAAAGGGACCAGTGTTTGGCAATCCGGTATGAGTTACCCATCCAAGATTGAGAGATAACGAGTGATCTGCGTCAATATGGTTGCTGTAGGCAAGTTGAAGTTGATCTGAGCGATCGTAGCCAACTGCGTTGCCATTAAGCGCCTTGATGTAAGTAAATGAGAGTGTGCTGGCCTTGGTCAGCGGGCCAATCAAGCTAATTCCAAGTCCGCTTGTTTTGAGACGTGTCACAGTGTTGTCGGACACATTATAAAAGAACTTGCCCACGATCGATTTATGGAACTGCTCCTGCACAGCGAGGTTCAGATTGGTTAACGGAAGAACACCACCGTGGCCATCATCTTGTTGAGATGCGTACGTGTAAACAAGGTTAAGCCCCGTGTGCAATCTGGCGTCCGCAGAAAATTGTCGAGAAACCACCTGCTGCCCCGTTATTAGCGAATGCACCTGATAGAAGAACGAGCCTCTAAACCACTTTTTAGGATTGGGATCGGTCGTGAACGAATAGGTTCGCTGCGTAACAGATTTACCCGTGGGTAGCGTTACACCAGTATAATCGATGAGAAACGTGTTCTTCCACATCGTCCAATTGATATGGCCAACCATGTTTTCGTTTTGCAGTTTGCGCATATCGTTCAGCGAAGCATAGCCATATTTGAACGAGAGCTCCTTCATTGGGCCGAAATTAACGGGCTTAGTTGTGCCAATCGATACGTTGGTGACTTCGTGGGTGTTGTGATTTCCCTGAGTATGGGTTTCATTGAACTGGGCAGTGACCGCCAGGTTGTTGAATGGCTGGCCAGTTAGTCCAACAGACATTCCTTGCCCATTCTGATTATTGTTCGTAGTAGTATCCGAAGCGCCAAACTCCACCACAAACTGTGGGGTCGCTTTGTACTGCAGGTTGTAACCCCGAGTCATCTCAGTGGCATCTATCGGGGTATTCGTGCCCGGTTGCGTGGCAGCTACCATATTTCCACGCATATCGAGCTGTTGGTATCCAACGGTAATCCGAGAGTCAGGATGAGCCTGAACATTCATGTTAGTCTGATTTTGGTATTTGCCGTCAATCGATGACGCCGCCTGAACCTGCAGGTCCAAAGTGGCTCCCGCAAGTTTGTGAGCAGTATCGAAGTGCAGGTTCTGCTGCAGGTACGATGTGGGCTGGCCATTTGCTAGGTCCACCCGCTTGTCCTGTGTTATCGCAAAAGTAGACAGGGGGCTTAGGTGATCTGTAAGCGAGAAAGCGTGATGTGTGTAACCGCTGGCCTTACCCACTGTGCCGTTAACATCACCGTCACCAATGACCGACAGCGCCAATGCTTTGTTCGGGTTGAACGAAATGTTCTGGCGGAACATGTCGTGCGCTAGTTGTTGGCTCGCGTCAAATGCGTGGTAATTATACGTCTGGAGGTTGAGCCCCTTCAACCGAGTGAACTGTAGCGCAGTATCGGTTTCGTTAAAGCCTCGCAACGCTGCAATGAGTTGTTGCTGGGGCGGCGCCATTGCCAAATCGCCGGCACGGTAAAAGTCAGCACTTACGTTGTTTGCATTGTGCGTTATGCTAATACCCGGCATAGTGAGCACAACATTTTGCTGGTGAACACCAGCAAGTGCGGCCGCCGTTGCGTCAGCGAGCGATTGATGTGCAGCAACCCCTGCATCCAGTAGATATTTGGCGGCTGTGGGCGTTGGCGACACAGAGTAGTCATTCACTGAAAGGTGGACAGTTTTGTTAATTTGCCACGCAAACGTCATTCGCTGGTCACCAAGTCCGTGCTGGTTGCCAAACTGTGCCTTCTCAATGTCGGATAGACTAGGTAACGAAGTAAAACCGTCAGCAATGGTCTGCTTTGTTAGGCCCAGCTGCAAGCGCGAATTGCTGAACTGCAGATCCTCGCGTTGAATTCCGGGGTGGCTGCCATCCGTAACAGGTAAGTTATTGTCTGTAATATGAAGTCCGGAAATCGCTATCGATGTTAGCTTACCCGGCTTTCCGAAATTGAACGATGACTGTACCAGACTGCGATTGAGACCCGCTTCCGAAGCAGCAGCTTGAGCGGCCCAAATAGGCGCCACTTGCGCAAGCTGTGCTTGAGGGTTGAACTCATGCATGATATCTAGCGCCAAAAAGCGCTTATCTATATCCGGCATCGATGCAAAGCGAGTAAATTTGGAGTTCGTAGAGCGGTCAAGTATGTTAAGGGTGAAATGGGACAGGTCAAGGCTTACGGCCTGTCGGCTAAAACCAGCTTGATCCGCCTGTTGCCCACTGGTGCCCTTCCCTACCAGTTCTCCCGTGGTCATTGAACTGAACGAGATGTTGCCCTGCTTTCCCAGCGCCATTCCAATGTTAGTGCCGTTCCGTACTAAACCCTGATTCGCTGGAACCTGAGCAACGTCCACAGGGGACACCATGTTTAACTGAGCGGAGGGATCGTACAGCCGGTAAGTGTCTAGTGCCAGAGCCTGCTTATCGGAGGTATCAATGTCCGCGAGACGGTTAAAGCCTACAGACGAGCTACTGTTAAGAATAGACATTGTCAGCGGTCCGTGGTTAAGTGACAGTGCACTTCTATCCAACGAACCGGTATTGTCGGAATACATCGATTGGTCAAACTGAACACCACCAGCTAACGGCGCCGTTTTTCCGGAACCAAAGGCCAAGGCAGCATTAATAGCCTGTGAACGCATGCCCTGTTGGTGCGACATATCTACGTGATCAGCTTCACGCAGGCCGTTAAATGTTGAGAATGTCTGGCCGATTGTTCGGGATCCGTAGTTCAGAGACAACGCTCCACCAACGAAGCTAGCATTCTGTGTCTGAATGGACCCTTTGGAGTCGGAAATCGTGTTGAATCCCAAACTGAGCCCAGATTGATGGAGTGCGGTATTGCCACCAATATCCATACCAAACCCCATGCGTTTGATGCCCTTCTCATTCTGAAGTTGCGTAAGCTGTGATTGAAGGGCAGCGTTTCCGGCAGCATTACTCTTGAGAGCAGCAAATCCCTTAAATTTCTGTCCCACATCCTGGTAATCTGCACTAACGGAAAATCCCTTGGTGCCAAGGGTGAGGTTTTGCATTATGAGATGGTCATTACCAGTCGCGATGGCCGGTGCAACGGGAGTTCCTGGTGCGGCAAATGCGCGATCCATCGCCAGGTTATTATTAGCCGACACGTTGGAGAAGTACATTAGCCCTTGGAATTGACTAACTTTACCGGGCCCAAATGAATCGCTATATCCCAGGCCGTTCAAGGTCGTGTTGTACCCCGTGCCGGTAGGAGTAGTCATATTGAGCGTGAGCCCTAAACTACCACCAGATCCTAAATTCAGCTTAATACTCGGTACGACACTCGCAGTAGCCCCCCCAGCACCAGCCGGCAGGTAACGGTAGTTAACCTCCAGAGCCTGTCCTGCTGCTAGGTGCTTGGTTACGTAAATTGTCCCAGCAGGTGCATTGAGCAGGTAGTCTTTACCGGGCACCAGAGGCAAGCCACCGGCAAACACGGTAAGCGAACCCGCAACCACATTGGGGTGGGTGAGAGTGTAACCAAACGTACTCTGGTTTCGAAGGGTCTCAAAGCAAGCGGTACCTGGGTCGGTAGGAGTGGCAGTGACCGCCGAAGTGCCTGGCACGAGACCAATTTCAGAGGGAGTAGCAAGACCACCAGCATCCGAAGCCGTTGAGACGTTTTGCGCAAACGCATGAACACCGCTCACAACGCTGAAACTTACCAGCGCAAGCAAGCGCGTGACCACTCCTCGTATTCTGTTGTGCGCAAGATTGTCGTTATTCATTGTAACTATTCGAGATTATCGGTCAATCGGACTAGAAGTGAGACAGTGAGATCGGTAGACCAGCTTCGCCGTGGCGCAAGGTATCCAGCACCACAGGAGCGTAAATCCCCCGCGCATTTCTTGCAGGCAAGTCCACCATTACTACACCGCCAGGATGATTCCCGGCGGCTACGGAATCACCCTCACCACCTACAGGCTGCCACCGTATAGTTTCCACGTGGCTAGATGTTGCAGCGGGCGGCGGAGTCGGAGCTATTGGCGAATGGGAAACTACCAGCTGAATTGTGGGTTTGCTGGTGACTACTGGTGCAGTGTCAACTGCCGGCGCCAACATAGGTTGGTTCAAATCTTCTTGGCGGGCATATCCCGTCATTTGCACCGTGTTCTCAACAGGTATCGCACGCCGAATTGTCGAATGCACAGCAGTAAGTACTACCTCAGGATGATTCAACCGCGGAAGCTGCCTGGAAGCGGCCAAGTGAAGGGGCAATCGCATTGTAGGCGTCGGTAGACTTGACAGACCCGAAATGTGATTTAATCGGCCGTGCCGCATTGCATAGGTACCGGTTGAGATCGTTCCGCCAGAAGGGCTTGAACTGGCCATAGCAATAACCGAATTGCGACGAGAAGCGGTGGGAACCGTGCCACGAGAATTATACGCAGTAGTACGGGGTGATTCAAAGCGGCTCACCACCACACGGTTGTCATGGTGATACAGAGCAAGTGCTCCACCAACAAGAATCAGCGCAGCCGCAGAACTACCGAGTGCGGTGCGATAGGTCGGTAGCAAAACACGCCCAAGTCTATGCAAGATTGTCGGGCGCACCTGACGCGATTGGCGGGTTGTAGACGCTAAAATCGCATTGCGAAGCGCCTGCGGAGGCTGAACCTCAGGAAGCGCCGTAATAACCGCGGATACGTCCGAGGCCATCTTAGCAATATTACGCGCGCCGGTATCACTCGCTAGCTTCCCGCCAACGAATTGAGACATCGCCTCGTCTAGCTCGTCGTCATGATGAAGCCATACCAGTGAGAACAGGTCGGCCTCATTCATATCATCCTGAATGTTCTGATTGTACTTATTTTCGGCCATCATCGTGTCCCATACTGCCACTTTTCCATATATCTGCCTGAAATTTAGGCGGAAACGCCAAATGTTACTTTTTGTGACACGTAATGTCCTAATTTGTTACGAATTTAATGGGGTAATTTCGTGAACTTTTATTGAATCTGTGAAGAGATTACCCCATGGACCTCACAAGGCCTGTTCCAAACGACTATTCATCCTCTGTTAGAACGGCATCCAGCGCGGGTGCACCATTCACAGGATTTACCTCGCCGATAAGAAACAGAGTATATGCATGCCCGACTAACAGATTAACTGCGTTAAGAGGGGTAACAGTAGTTACCACCTGGTTCGCGGCGCCAAACCTTATCGATAGCGAAAGTGTCGAAGAGCCAACAATTTGGATCGGTACATAGCTAGACGAGCTCGAAGGTGACCCATACGCTATATTAGTGAGCCCCGCAATCGGCTGGTTATTACTGTCTACGCTCAAACCTGTTGTTCCGGCAGTATCCGGAGCGAGGTTAATAACGCGAAGGAATGTTGTGGGTGTAGTACCGCTGATAGCGGGCGCATCATCAATGAAGCGATACAGAGTCGGTGGAGCTGTGGTCGATCCTGTGATGCCTGCCACAGCCATAGTATAGGTTCCGTTCGTACTGCCAGCCGTGTGCGGGTCCAACAGAAATGACTGTTCGGGCGCAAGCGTCGTGCCTGAAATAGAAGGATATGAGTAAACATCTGTGTTAACGCCCGCACCCGTTATTGAACTTCCTCCTGACACTACCGTGTAGTACTGAGCAGGTGTGGTTGAAGTTGCGCCCGGAGAAAACTGCCCATACGTAACAGGCGTTGCTATATTGAGCGGTACTCCGCGTTCAACGAAGCTGACCCCCGCCACGGGTCCGTTGACTAAGGCATCGAATAACCTGACGCGGCTGGTGGTATTAGTGCCCGTACCCAAACCACAACCGCTCAAAAATGTGGCAGTGGCGCCAAGAAGGGCAGCGGAAAACTTTAAACGTGGTGTCACACTTGTACCCTTTCCTCCGAATGTTGTGCAGGAACCTTTCACACTAATTATACTGCCCTCGGCAACCGACGTGACAACCTGATATTAATAAACGACACCGGCAACCGATGCGAAACGTATTCTGCTGTATAATCATATTTAGGAGACAGAGATAGTTTTTAGCCGGTCTCTAGTTCTCAATGGAGGATGATATGTCGTTGATGTTATTGACATTCTTAGTGGCGGTTGGCGGTGGGCTATTCTTCCGATGGGTGGCCTCGAAGTGCAAGGGACGAAATGCTCAGAAGGCTTCGAATTATATGTCTGCTGCCTGCTGGCTCCTCCTATTGCAATTTCTGCCAGTACCAGTGCTCGGACTGGGATGGCTGCTCAATAACTTTATTGTGAAGCTAATACCCTCTGCTTTGTGCGCCGTGGCGGCGGCATCCAACCTGCAGCGTGAGATTAGAGCGCAACAACGTGGGGATTATACAGATCCGGCCGTTTGAGTTGAGAAAACTGCGGTTACTTTTTCAGTATGCGCGGCAAAAAATGCTGTGAGATCTCGTTGAACCATCAGCCACTCGGTTCGATGTACGGGCCCATGACCGGACCGTGGTAGCACAATCATGCGTGTGCTCCCTGGCACCGAGGCAACGAGCAACCGCTTAGCATCCGTCACCGGTACGATTGTGTCTTTGCCTCCGTTAAACAGTAATAGTGGAATCTCTCGTCCGTGCTCAATAGCCGCTTCAGGGCTTACTGTTGCCGGGTCAACGGCAAACCACTTAAAAGCGGTTCCAGCACCCATAAGTGCCCATTCTGCAATTGGTGAAAAAGGTCCAAAATGATGATGACACCGGTGGCTTATGGCTCGATCCAGCGATGCATATGCCCCGTAAACTGCTGCACAGGCAATACGTGAATCCCGCGCTGCCACCATAATTGTGGCTGCACCGCCCATGCTAAACCCAAATAGGCATATCGGAAGGTCGCGGACCTCAGACTTTTGCCAGACGAAATCCACAGCGGCAGAGAGATCGTTTACCTCCAAGCCACCTGCCGTGCTCTTATCTCCCCCACTCTCGCCATTAGCTCTAAAATCGTATAACAAGACGTTGTACCCTGCCCGCCACAGCACCTCGGCCCACGCCAGCATCTGCGTCCGGTTGGCAAGCATGCCATGGCTCAGGATCACGGTTCCCTCCGGAGACTGTGGAGCAGGTATCCACCAGCCTTTCAGCAGGATTCCATCGTTCGAAGTGAAACTGACATCGTCATATTCCGCTCCGAAACGGGATGGAAAGGACTTGACTTTGTACCGAATGGGAAACACTGACACAAACGCGATCGCCACCCCCCCGCCCAATATAAATAACAACGCAATGGACAGTGGTATGGCAAGCGCTTCAACCACAGATAAGATCATCAATACCTTTCTAGTCCTTACAGAATCATTAGTTATGCGCGAACAGTCCACACAATCGAACCAATCCGGACGAGCGCTACTTGGCAATAACTAATCAGGCCACCAAGATGCCTGCTTGACATCGTTGTTTCCATCTTATGGCGCACTGCGGTGTTAGCATTCACAGTGGAGACAATCTGCCGGTTATTGGGCGGGTTCTTCTCTGCGCTAGTAACCGTGGTCAACCTACTTAAATCGGATGCATTTCTTGAATGCAACTCATCATAAGCGACTACCGCGGCTGAATTGGCGTCATCGACACTGTCTGCTGGTACAAGGCACCATCCTTCGTTAGTACGATGTAAAGGTTCTGAGATTGCCTCGTACCAAAGTTGATATCCAGATGTCCCGTGTTGAATCTGGCCACTACAGACGATGGCGCAGATTGCGGAGATGGCTTGAAATACTGCACATTCTGTGGATTTGAACCGGGCTTGTCAACGTACTGCAGTGCACTTGCATCGGGTAGGTAATCGGGCACGAGTTGCGTTAGTTTGTCTGGGTAGGCTCCCTTGTGCTTTCTGGTATATTGCTGGAGTGCGGAGCCGATGCCCTGCAGCTTTTGAACGCAAGTAGGCGTTGCATCTCCTACTTGAGCAATGCCAGAAATACTCTTCTTGATATGGGGCATTGCGATGACAACGGCAATGATACTAACAACAACAAGCGTTCCACACCCTCCAAGAAGTCCGAGCAAGCAGTTAGTAGAGGCTGACCGTTGCGGTTTTATTGGAAGCGGTGGTGGTACTCCATCAGGACTATTCATAGTTCGGCCGCATTCTCCTCTCGGATTATTGTCCGCCCGTTGCTAACTGCATGATAGCCTCTTGAGAGGCTTCTGCCCTGCTCAATTCGCCCGAAATATGACCTTCATGCATGACAAGAATTCGATCACTCATACCGAGAACCTCCGGCAGCTCCGAAGAGATCATCAATATTGCCACGCCGTCGGCAGCAAGTTTGTTCATTAGTTTGTAGATCTCGCTCTTGGCTCCAACATCGATACCACGTGTAGGTTCGTCAAAAATGAGAATTCGTGTGCCGCTGAAGAGCCATTTCGACAGTACTACCTTTTGCTGATTGCCTCCAGACAGGTTCTTAACAGGCTGTTCAACAGTTGGAGTTTTGGTCCCGAGTTCTTTTCGATATTTCTCCGCTACGGTTCGCTCTTGCGTCACCATTAGAAATCCGGCCCTCGACAACGCGGGTAGGTTTGCCATCGAAGTGTTGTGCCGTACCGGCATACTTAACACCAGGCCCTGTTGTTTTCTATCCTCTGTTACCAGGCCTATTCCATGCTTAATAGCCTCTTGAGGAGAACGAACTTTCACCACGGCGCCGTTTACACGAATTTCACCGGAATCGATTGGATCAGCACCAAAAATTGCTCTCGCTGTTTCTGTTCGGCCAGATCCCACAAGGCCTGCCAAACCAACTATCTCACCTTTCCGAATGTTAAAGCTGATATCATGAAGGACATTTTTACGATTTAGCCCCTTTACCTCTAGAGCAATCTCACCAACGGGAGCAGCCTCCTTAGGTATGGCCTCAGTAAGTTCACGCCCCACCATGTACTTAACAATCTCGTCTCTTGTTAATTCGCTAACCGGCTTGGTTACTATGTGCCGACCGTCTCGCATTATTGTAGCCGCATCACAAACCTGAAAAACTTCCTCAAGGCGATGCGAGATGTAAATAATACTGACACCCTGCCCCTTCAGTTTCCTTATTAAATCAAATAATGCATTCAGCTCGTGATCTGTGAGCGTGGCGCTGGGTTCGTCCATTACAATAATCTTGGAATTCCTGCTAGTCGCCTTAGCTATTTCTACCATCTGCTGTTGTGCAACACTGAGCCGACTCACAGGCGCCCGTACATCCATGGGAACGCCAAGGTTAGTTATCAAGGCCTGAGCATCACGGTACAGCTTCTTGAAATTTACAAGACCTGGGATGGCACCAATCGGCTCGCGTCCTAGAAAGATGTTTTCGCCCACGCTTAACGTTGGCGCAAGGTTGAACTCCTGATAAATGATGGAGATGCCCAGCGCCATGGCCTTCTGCGGCCCATCAATATGCACGGGCTTACCGTTCAGCAGAATCTCGCCAGTGTCCATCGGTTGCGCGCCCGCAAGGATTTTCATTAACGTGGATTTACCTGCACCGTTCTCACCCAAAAGTGCGTGAACCTCACCGGGTTGAACGACCAGTGACACACCATCCAGTGCGCGCACTCCCGGAAACTGCTTGGTAATGTTCCTCATCTCAAGTGCAGGTGATTCTGCGGTCATTGTAACTCCCATATTAGCCATTCTGTTGTTGAACCCTATTCAATCCAGCGAATGCAGGTCCATAGCCTGGCAGCGCCTTCAAAGCGAGCATATAGTGCTCCTTTGCCTCTGCCATATTGTGTTGTTCAAAATATCCTGAGGCAAGCATGGTCTCAGACTCAGCGCGCAACGCCGGCGATATACCAGGCAACTTCAACGTTGTCTCGCACAACTTTATCATGTCTGCAACGCGGCCATTCGCGTTGTACAACGTCGCAAGACTGTGTAGTACTGAACCATCAGTAGGACTAGACTGCAACAATTTCGTATAAATCGCTACCGCACCATTGATATTACCCTGCACGCCAAGTCGTTGCGCAAGTTGAACTTTTAACGCATACCGTTCGCTGGGCGACACCTGCGGATTCGCGATTAAACTAGTAAGAACATCGTTGGCTCTAAGCTTCTGCCCCTGCCCATCCAGAACGCTGATGTATCGATTTTGCACATCAATGCTGGTGGGATTATCCTTTGCAATCTTCCTCATAAGCGTTAATGCGTCCGTTAAATCGCCAGAGGCCGATTCCGCTCCCTGCAATGCTAGGAGGGCTGGCACGTTCGTTGCGTGCGCCTGCTCATAGGCGGTCATGAACTGCTTAGCCTGTGTACCTTGATGCATCGATGTGTAGTAGTTTATCATCGCCTCTAATGCGGTGCTGTTGGCAGGAGCCGTGGCTATGTCATTAGTGAGGAAGGTGATAAATCCTGTTGCATTTCCCTCTAAGGCGTAGATATGCTGCAAATCTGCATAGGTCTGCAAGCTGTCGGGATGCAGTTTGAGTTGTTGCAAACGCACCTTAACGGCCTCATCGTAACGCTTAAGGTGGGTAAGCATGCTGGCCTTCTTATCCAATATCCAATACATTTGTGGTTCTGCGTTATAGAGCTTTGTATAGTCGCCAAGGGCTGCATTCCACTGACCTGCGGCTTCCTCGGCAGCGGCGAGCGGTTCTATTACCTGCGGATTATTGGGGTTTGACGCAGCAAGCTCTTTGTAGACGGATATTGCTTGCGTTGCCATCTGATGCCTCTGGAAGAGCTCGCCTTCCTCTAAGAGGTATCGCAACGGCGATTTGTCACGCTGCGAGGCAAATACCAGTTGCTGGGCCGCCTGGGCGACGTTGCCTTGTGCCTCGTAAAGTGCGGACAGCTTAGCGTGAACATCAGGATCCAGCGGCCGAGCGGATGCGAGATCTAGCAACTGCGCAATCGCCTTGTCAGGTTGCTTTAACTCCTGATAGACGCTCGCAGCTTCAAAATAGGGGGTTGAGCGTATTGGTTGGCCATTTGCCTTCTCGTAAACCTTATCATCCTTTTCGGCCCGAAGAAGGTACGACAGCGCGGTATTCAGGTGGCCCCCTGCCCTCGAGAGTGACGCCAAACCCTGCAGTGCCGTGAGGCGCCAAACTTGCCGGCTAGCGCGCACGATGACTCTCTGGTTCGCTGGTACGTCCTTAGCCTGTGGATCTAGTGCAAGAATATCGTCGTAGTATTCCTTGGCCACAGTCGGCTGTTTCGCCTGCACGTAGTCGTTCGCCTCAGCCAGCACAGAGTCGCCATCACCGGGCATAATCTCCGTGAGTTTATGATATTCGGCAGCGGCTTTCATCCAGTTGGATGTCGCCTCGTATAATTTGGCAAGCTGTTGGTACGAGACCGCATCACGAGGCACAGCCTTCTGGTAGTCTTCCCACGCCTTTATCGCGCCAGCACGATTCAGCTGCATCATGCTCACGTCGGCAACTCCGAATACTGCAGTGCGATCTGTCGGGTCCTTCGCCAGGCGAGCCTGATATATCGCTAGCGACCGCTTAAAGTGGCCAGTTAATCGCAGCATATCAGCCAACTGGTAATCCAATGTGGTATCCGTTGGGTCAAGCTGGTGTGCCTTACCATAGGCATCCTCGGCCAGACCTATGTACTTGGCCCGAATCAACGGGTTGTAGATTGCCATAGCGGATCGACTGTAGCATTTGAACAGTTCCGTGTAAACCCGGGGATCCTTGGGCGGGAACGCACTTTTGGCAAGTTCCAGTTGAGAAGCAGCGGCAACGTAATTTTGTTGCTTCTCAAGCAGCAACGCGTAATTAAAGTGTGCAACGGGCACGTCAGGATGGTATTTAAAAAGCCGTACGTAGTCACCCGCAGCCTGTGCTGTCATTCCTAATTGCTGGTGCAGGAATGCGATGGCGAACAGCATGTTCCCGTTGTGTGGATCAAGGGGGAGCGCTGCTTTGTAAGCCTTAGCCGCACCCGCTAGATCACCGCCCTGTTGCAGTATTTGTGCCAATAAAAGGTGCGCCTGCAAAAAACTGGGGTGAAGTTTGATAGCCGTCAGGGCCTCGGACTTTGCGGAGGGAAGGTGGTTTAACTGGAGTAGCGCCACGCCATAGTTATAGTGCGCTTCTACGTCACCAGGCACCAGTTTTATAGCTTCGCCATAATAATGAGCGGCGAGTGACGGATTGCGCCTATGGCCAGCAACATTACCCAAAGCCATCTCAGCAGACGCCCGTTGCGCGGTTGTGAGTTTCAGCGCTAGGGCTTTCTCGCCGTAAGCCTGGGCCTGGGCGTCGCGCCCCAGGAGCGCATCCACGCGAGCCAACCGCACAACCGCGTCTGCATCAGTGGGATCGATTGCGACAACACTCTGCAAAACGTTTGCGGCTCCAGCCAGATTCTTGGACTGTGCGTACAGGTTAAATATCTGCTCATAACCTTGCAAAAGTGCACTATTGCCTGCATGCTGCGCTTGCGCGAGCCGAACAAATTTCTGGAACCCGTGTAGTGCCTCGGCAGTGTGTCCTAGCTTTTCCGCTTTTGCAGCGCTGTTGTATACGGCGGCAAGATGGACCTGCTGGGGTGTCAACGGCGGCGGCTGAACCTTACGCTGGCCCGCGTGTGGAGCGGCTGCCGCATTCAATGAGGTGACAATACCAACGATCGTGGTAAGTAATGCTGCAGCGGACAATGCGCTAAGGCGTTCTCGAGTCATTTCTCTCCCTGTGCTGATCGAACATTTGACCAGATAGAATTGTGGCTAATGCATGCCGATGTTGTCAATACTCCAAAATTTGGTTGACTATTGGTCATGCCTAAGGTATTCTCATTCCGTTTGAAATATCCACTGCAAATAGAGGAGAAATAGTTGACGGAGTCTCCATCCCAATCTGTCCCAGGTCGTTCCAAAGGCCCCGCAACCCTATTTGGAAGCATCGCCGGCGCATTGGCGCCGCTCTCATTCTTGTTATTGCTTAGCCTTATTCTCTGGAGAATGTCGCCGGTCTTTGCCACAGTGGGCAATTTGCAGAATATTGCCATTCAATCTGCCGCGGTGTGCGTGTTGGCCTGCGGCCAAACCATCGTAATTATAAGTGGTAATATTGATCTCTCGGTGGGTGCAATTATGGCCTTTTCGGCCGTTGCCGTAGCCATCATCTTCCACGGCCAGGTAGTTAATCCCATAGAAATCATTGCTGTCTCATGCGCAATTGGTTTGCTTTGTGGTGTCATTAACGGGTTAATAACCGCCATTAGTTCCATCCCATCGTTTATAGTGACACTTGGTGCACTTAGCATTGTCCATGGTGCCGCGGGAGTCATTTCAGGATCTCTTGATCGCTCCATTCCTGCAGGATTAGCACGGTACGCAAACGGTCAGCTCTTTGAGACTCCTACGAGGTATGGCATACCCTACCCTGTAGTGGTTGTCGTGATTACTGCCATCGTGATACATATACTGCTCACACGAACCACATGGGGCCGCAAGGTGTACGCCTTGGGCAGCAACGCTGAAGCGATTCGATTGGCAGGCATCAATACGAACTTCGTGACCGTTGGAATATTCGCAATGGCTGGTCTCCTATCCGGCTTGGCGGGGGTGATCTCCATGGCCCATGCAGGTATTGCGTCTAAAGATGCAGGGCAAGGAATGGAACTGTATTCCATAGCGGCTACGGTATTGGGAGGTGCTTCCCTATTTGGAGGGCAAGGTGGAATACCGGGATCAATCATTGGTGCGATATTGATTTACACCATACATAACGGGTGTGAACTGATGAACTATAGCCCCGAACTACAGGAAATGGTTATTGGGATTGTCATCGTCGTCGCAGTACTATATGACCGGTACGGCCCCGGCAAGCAGAACTACGTTAAGCGTTGATTACATAGGCAGAGTGCTGCTGGCATCGTTAAATTGCCAGCAGCACCGGGCATGCAACCCTATCGGCCTCACGTTCTCGTACAAGAACGGGAACCACCGTAGAAGTGTCCCTCTGCGCACAGAACGCAACGTCATCACCAAATCCACGATCACACAGTCGGCGGGCATGTATGCCACCCATCCAACCTCGCAAAAGGTTGGGTTCGGTTTGCGCCAGCTTTCTCGCGGCTAAGGCGCTGTCAGCCCATTCTACAACGGATTCATGTGCAGCGAATTGAGCCAACTGCTCGGCCATTAAGCCTGCAGTTACCGTATCCTCCAGAGTAAATTCTTCATCAGTGCCGGAGCAGACAAACATGATATCCAGTTCGCGTTCCACAGCGGCATGCCATGCGGCTTCAACACACGCACCTAGGTTAGTTACTGCTCCTAGCAAAACCACAGGCGCCGTGGATACACTGTTGACGGCTTTAGTCCCATTGGTGGTGGAAAGCACGGCAGGTTTCCCAGTGAAGTCCAGTGCGGCAAACTCTGTCGGGGAGTTACCATAATCGAATCCTTCTACTCGAAAGCCTTCCGACTCGCCGCAGAGAGCAAATCCACGCGACCGTGCATATTCCCTCGCAGTTGCATGACTACCTGCCACGTACACCCGCGGACATCGGG
>DAIDKH010000062.1:0-4906 GCA_027450145.1 Chthonomonadaceae bacterium
TCTCGCTCATTAACAGCTGTAACAGCTTCGTCGTTCGATACTAGGGCAATTCGGCTGTGACCAAGCCCAACAAAGTATTCGACCGCATCCGCAGCACATTGAGCGTTGTCTATACCCACGAAATCACAATTTAAAGTTTGAGGGTACCTATCAACATACACTACAGGGACCTGCTGGGCCGCAAGCTTCTGGAGAAGCGGAAGCGTGGTGTCACCGCCCTTATGCCACAGAATGACGCCAGCTGCACCGTCCTCTAGTGCAGCTTCCAAGCCGGCATACTCACGGTGTGCAAGATCAGGCGTTGAGTCGTTATTATCAAATAGTACCAACCTACGGTTACATTGCGATTGACGAAGTGCATTTTGAATACCACAAAGAATGGCATGAGAAGTTGGATATAGGAGGTGTTGCGGCAATATTACACTTATAAACCGCAGTGGATCCCTTCGACTGGCGACCTGCGTAACAGATGCACCATTGCGCGAGTCTGCAGCTTCGCGTACCCAGGGCCTTTTTCCTGGCTGACGGACTATCTGGCCGCTGTCGGCCAAGGCAGCTAAAACCGCCCGTACTGCGTACCTATCTACACCAAATTCGATCGATAATTCGCGTTCCGTGGGCAACCACGCCCCCGGTTTATACTCACCTGATTTAATTCTTGCTAACAGAGTATCATAGAGCGTCTGAACAATGGGGCGGCGTAGTCGAGACAATGAACCTTTTACCTTTTTGTTAGTTTAGGTTGAAATTGGTTGTAATACCACTAATTATAGTTCTATTCTGGTAAATTGTCAACCTTCTTTCGTAAACCTAATCTTCATTGCCGTAGTGCCACACTATTAGGTCAAAATCTCCTGCGATATGGCATTTATATGTTGCCGTAATTTGTGGATACACCCATCGATTGACACCTCAAAATACTGATCATTGGTTAGTTTGAATACGCCAATACGGCTAGCAGTGATAAGGTCCACCGTCCGGAACCCCCTACTGACCACGAACTAGAACGACGTAGCTGTGCGGCTTTAAGGCGAACACCAATCTGCCTGAAAGCTGCTGAAGGCCACTGCAGTCCCCTAAAACCAGTTTCCAAGGTTTATGAAGGTTATAGGATAACTTCAACATCACGTCGATCGCGCGATTGCTGTTGTTAAAGGCTACAACAGCCCGTTGCGAATTATATGCTCGTGTAAAGGCAAACATACCGTTGCGATCATCTACTCGTAGTGTTTTGTAGTCGCCTTGGTCAAATACCGTATACCTTTTACGTAATTCAACTAGCCGCTTCGTAAGCTGAAGCAGCGTCATGTTCCATTTGCGCTTGTCCCAAATCATACACCGGCGGTCGTCGGGATCTGCCCCGCCTTGCAGTCCAATCTCATCGCCGTAGTAGACCGTTGGTATACCAGGGTAGGTAAACTGAAACACCAAGGCCTGTTTCTGGCTGTCCAACCGCCCATGAAAGATGGTCGCAATGCGTACGGTATCGTGGCTTCCCAATAGATTGAACATTACGTTTGTGCAAGCTTGAGGTGCGTTATTTCGTACGGTTCGCAGTGAATGTCGAAATTGAGATGGTGTAATACTGTTGTGTGCAAAGAAGTTAAGGACAAGTTTGCGCCACGGGTAATTCATCACCGCATCAAACATATCACCCTGAAGCCACGCGTGCGAATCACCCCAGTTTTCACCTAGTATGTACCCATTGGGATCTTGCTCCTTCACTCTACGCCTAAAGGCGACCCAGTACTTTGGATCAACCTGGTCAGATGCATCGAGGCGCCAACCATCAATATGCGCAGTCTCCATCCAGTAGGTGCCAACGTTAAGCATATACTTGCGTGTAGCAGGATTATCTAGATCTAATTTTGGAAGGGAGGGCACGCCAAACCAGGATATGTAACTCTTTTCACCTAGATGAACCCGCACTGGAAAGTGCTTAATGAAGTAATAATGGACAAACGGCGATTTCGAGCCGCGCCTAATGATTGATTGAAACCAGCGTGTGTTGACCCCCGTATGGTTGAAGACACCATCTAGAATCACGTGCCACCCCAACTTGTGAGCCATTGATACAAAATGGGACAGCAGTTGGTTTGTTCCAAATCGTTGGTCTACGTGCATATAGTCGCGGGTGTCGTAGCCGTGATTGCTATCTGCAGCAAAAATCGGGTTAAAATAGATGGCATTGATTCCCAATGACCGCAAATACCCCATTCTGTCGATAACACCCGCTAAGTCCCCGCCCATCCTGTTCGTGTGCGTGGGAGCTGTTCCCCAGGGCTGAGTTCCCGGACCGTCATTCGTTGGATCACCATTACAAAATCGGTCAGGAAAAATCTGATAGAATATAGAATTAGCCGCCCATTTGGGCGGGTCTGGTAATGGATAGCTACCTGGAACCACCGTAAACCAATCGATATTCTGGTCGGCGCGGTACATATGAGCGCCTGCCTTATCGTACAACACCCTTGCATCCCCATCTTCCAACACAAACGCATATCGACACTTGGCTGTATCCATAGGTATGCGGGCACGCCACCTGTCAACCAGCGCATCCCCGTCATATTTGTGTAAAAAATAGGATTGGCCCGCTGGTGTTACCACCATGCATCGCTGTACGTCATTAGCCCTGGTAGTCAGTCCGACCACCATATTTTTAAGATTGAAACGCCAAAGAAAACGGCGATCTTGAGCGTGTTTGATCGCCTGAAATGTTATGACGCCGTCACCGGGTTTTCCAGGCTTGCTGCTATAGTAATCTGGAGCAACAATCAGGCGGGAGTTGATGTTGTTGTTCCCGTCATCTACACCAGGTGCGCTTGGATCCTGCAGCCAGGTATTGCCATTCACCACAAACCGGTACACGTATACCCCAACCGGAATTCGGATACTCGTGGACCAGTCTTTGCCGTTTGCGTCCTTATGTAGCGGATACTGGCCCGAATTCCAGTCATTGAACGTACCAGCTACGTAAACCTTACGGGCGCCTGCCGGAGGCGCAAACTTGAAATGAATCACTGATTGCGGCTGAGCATCCACAGCCGCCGGGACTAATCCAAGTGTTGTCGCAGCGGCGATCATCCGAAGTCGCCTTAGTCGACCGGCAGGTAATTTGTTCATTTTAAGGCTTTCCAGTAGATGATTGACCAGCCTGCAGTTGCTGGATGGCGTGCTGCTTGGCGGCTGGCGGTATACCTGGATTGTTTTCGATATCCTTGATCTGCTGTTGTACGGACTTTTGCGTTTCGGCCTTTGGAGCAGCAGGAGGTGCTTGCTGCCCGCTGCAACCCGTGAACAATAAGGAGGCCACACAAGCCGTTATAACGAGTCTGACTTCATTGTTTCGTCGCATCTGTGTTTACAGTCCTTTCACCAAAAACCCGCATACCCTTCTAATGGGTATGCGGGTGACGTACTGTATAGGCAATTCTTATTGAACGCTGGGTGCCGCCCACGTGAAGCCCCAAGCATTCCACTCGTTATTTTTGCCGCTCCACTCCACGCCTTCGGGATACAGTTTTGAGAACTGGAACCAATGAGCGTGTCCATCCATAAACACTATGTTGGAGCCGTTGCTATGCCGACCATCGGCCGGGGCCCCCCAGAATGCAGGTCCAGGCCACACAAAATTGGCAGGTGGGAAGTCAATAAGCATTACACACTTTGCAGGACTGGTGATATTCGGTGAGTCGAAGGACTGACCTGCTTCATATCCACCGTACTTGCCATTGCATCCGGTTTGCCAGTTATATAGTGACCAGTTGGTTGCGTAATCCATTGGCGGATATACATCATCGTAGTACTTCGCATCACCGACCTGTGAATGGGGTAAACCTACGCAGCCATCATCTGGTGGAAGCATGTAATCAGTACCATTATCTCTCTGCTTGTGCTGCAGCGCGCCCTCTGGGAACTGGGAGTCTGGACATTTAAAGATAGGATTGCTTTTGATGTATGGCACCAGCTTGGCAGCGACCTGGTAGGTTTCAGGATAACTACCGTAAACCGGCAAGTAGTTGTCATAGTCCTGAGCGTACATTAGCTCTGCCAAGCCCATCTGCTTTTCGTTAGATAGGCAGGAGATGGCACGGGCTTTCTCTCGAGCTTGAGCAAATACAGGGAAAAGAATGGCTGCGAGTATAGCAATAATTGCAATAACCACGAGCAGTTCGATCAGCGTGAAGCCGCTTCGCTTGTTCATAGTACATAGATCTCCGCGATATGTCGAGATAATGGCAGTTGGTTAGATTTCCGCCATTCGTCAGACCACCTAGGTGGGGTTTTGGGAATTGCATATATTTATTCGCATTGCATTTGGGCTAGAATACGTATTCTTACCGTATCGCAAACGAACTGAATTCATCCAACATTGCGTGTAGATAGTCGCTCTATTAGCCGGCTGTCCACAATTCGCCGATGGTTATCCACCGGTTGTTGTTCTATCAAGTCGATCAACATGTTGGTCGCCTGCCTGGCAAGCTCACCAATGTTGATACATACAGAGCTGAGCGGTGTATCAAGATGCGAGCAGAATGTAGAGTCGTTGAAACCAACAAACGCTATCTGTTCTGGAACCGATACCCCCCTATTACGAGCCAGTCGCATCGCTCCTGCAGCAGTGAGGTCATCCACAGCGATTACAGCATCCACTTCGGGGACATTGGCCAGCAGCCGCCGCATCGCAATCTGACCACCCTCACTAGAGAAGTCGCCATGAACAATGAGTCGGTTGTCACCAGGTAAGCCGGCAGCCGACAGCGCCGCCTTGTACCCCGTTTTACGATCTTCAGAAACGTTCACGCCAAGCGGACCACCTATATAGGCGATGTGCTTGTGACCGTCGGCAAGGAGTTTTTCCGTCACCATTCTGCCAGCGGCTACGTTGTCATTGTCCACCGAAAGG